>JAYRRF010000011.1:0-47380 GCA_041910335.1 Candidatus Moraniibacteriota bacterium | reverse complement strand
GAGCCTGTTCTAGAGACTCAAGAAGTCAAACCCTCTGTGCGAATGAAACCTTTACCGTTACAGATAGTTGTGGAGATACACAGACCTGTAATGGCTCTAAGAGTTGTGACTTTAACTGGAAAGAGATAGCTCCTGGAAATTAAGTCAAGAAAACCCCTTGGATAAGGGGTTTTTTGATATGAGAAAATACGGTATAATGAATGATATGAGATTTCCACGAATTAGCATCATTGCCGCTATAGCCAAAAAAGACAGAGCGCTCGGTAAAAACAACGCGCTCCTTTGGGATATTAAGGCAGACATGAAGCACTTTCGTGAGCTTACTACTGGACATGCTGTTGTCATGGGAGAGAAGACATTTCATTCTATTGGGAGAGCGCTGCCTAATCGAGTCAATGTGGTAGTGACGGACAATACTGGTTTTCAGGCAGACGATGTGCTCGTAGTATACGGTATTGAAGAGGCTCTGCGAGTCGCTCAGAGCCATGAGCAAGAAGAGGTTTTTATCATTGGCGGAGGAAGTATTTACACCCAGTTTCTTCCATACGCAGACAGGCTTTACCTTACTCTCGTAGAAGGAGATTTTGATGCAGATGTATTCTTTCCGCCTTATACCGAGTTTGGAAAGGTTATCGAGGAAAGAAGAGAAGAAGAAGGTAAGTATCGATTTTGCTTTGTCACTTTAGAAAAAAATTAATCATATATATTTATGGCAATAGTAATAGGAGTAACTGGTGAGATGGCTTCTGGTAAAGATACGGTCACAGAATATCTCGTTATCAAGTATGGAGCGAAGAAGTATCGTTTCTCTGATGTTTTGCGGGAAATTCTTGATCTTCTCTTTATCCCACAGACAAGAGAAAGTCTGACCAATCTTTCTATTCTCTTGAGACAGGGGTACGGGGATGACCTTCTCGCGAAGGTCATTGAGAAGAGGGCTGAGGCTGATACGAGTAATGCCATTCTTGTTATTGATGGTATTCGTCGCTATCAAGACGTTGCCCATTTTAGTCATCTTGAGGGATTCACATTATGGTATGTTGATGCATCATTTGAGACACGTTATGAGCGTCTCACTATGCGTACCCAAAATGTCGATGATAGCACGAAGACAGAAGAAGAGTTTCGCCGAGAACACGAGTTGGAGACTGAGCGAGGAGTTCCAGCTCTTAAAGAACATGCAAGTCATGTTGTTAAAAATGAAGGGCTATTGGATGAGCTACACCACAAGGTGGATGCTTTGATGCAGGAACTGGGAGTAACAGCTTAAAGAACTATGAAGAAAGGAAAGTTGATTGTGATCGATGGGCTAGATGGAGCTGGTAAAGCAACTCAAACAAAGCTGTTGGTTGAACGTCTCAAAAAAGATGGCAAAAAAGTGATGACTCTAGACTTTCCGCGTTATCAGGATAATTTTTTTGGAAAACTTATCGGCGAGTGTCTCTCTGGTCAGCATGGAGACTTCCTGCATCTTGACCCACACATTGCCTCAGTTCTTTACGCTGCTGATCGTTTCGAAGCAGCCGGAAAGATTCGTAAGTGGCTTGATGAGGGTAGGTACGTTATTCTTGATCGTTATGTCAGTGCTAATCAAATTCATCAAGGAGGTAAAATCAAAGATGTTCGCGCTCGAAAAGAGTTCCTTCATTGGTTGGATACATTAGAGTACAAGGTCTTTGCTATTCCCAAGCCAGACAAGGTTATTTTTCTTGATGTCACTCCGGAAGTTACTAGAGAGATGCTCTTACAAGCCAACCAACAACAGAAGAAAAGCTATCTCAGCAAGAAGACAAAAGACGTTGTTGAAGAGAGCGTAGAGTACATGAAGGCCAGTCGCGTAGCCGCTCTTTTCCTCGCTAAGAATGAGAAGAATTGGGAGAGAATATCCTGCGTTGCTCGGGGGAGCATCCTTGCTCGAGAAGTGATTGCTGAAAGAGTCTACCAAGCCGTAAGAAACATCAAATAATACATATGCGACTCGCTATCAAAAGAATGAGAGATAACGCCAAGATGCCAGAACGAGCTCATCACAATGATGCTGGGATGGATTTGTTTGCTACCGAAGAAGATGTTATTCCTGTAGGTAAGAAGAAAGTCTTTGGGACGGGGATTGCGATGGCTATTCCTGATGGTTATGTTGGTCTCATCTGGGATAAGTCTGGGTTAGCAGCCAATCACGGACTCACCTGCCTTGGCGGAGTAATCGATGCACAGTATCGAGGGGAGATATTTGTCACCCTCGCCAACCTCGGAGACGAAGACTATACTATTACTGAGGGACAAAAAATTGCTCAAATGCTTATCCAGAGAGTGCGTCTACCCCTTATCGAAGAAGTAGGGGAACTTGATGAAACGGAGCGAGGGGAAGGAAAATTTGGCAGTACCGGTACTCACTAAGAAAATATTTATGGCAAAGTATACACCAGTTATTGGAATGGAAGTCCATGTGGAGCTTAATACACTCTCCAAGATGTTTTGTGGCTGTAAAAATGGTCTCGGACTTGAATCGGAACCGAATATCCATATCTGCCCTGTTTGCACGGGTCAACCAGGAAGTCTTCCGGTACCAAATAGACTCGCTATCGAAAGCGTACAGAGGGTGGGTCTTGCGCTCAACTGTACCCTTCGTACCAAAAGCAAGTTTGACCGCAAGAATTATTTTTATCCAGATCTTCCAAAAGGATACCAGATTTCACAGTACGATGAACCATTCTGCGAAGCAGGTACTATCGAAGTGAATGATAAAACCTTTCATATTACTCGCATTCATATGGAGGAAGATACCGGCAAGCTTTCTCACACAAGTGGTGGGGATACTTTGGTAGACTATAACCGAGCAGGGGTACCTCTGATGGAACTTGTCACTGAGCCCGACTTTGAAACTGGTCCAGATGCGAAGGCTTTTTGTCAGACATTGCAGCAGATCCTTCGCTATCTCGAGGTTTCTGACGCCAATATGGAAAAAGGTCAGATGCGTTGTGAGGTGAATATCTCTCTCTACAAAGAAGGTGAAGAACGTCTTTCTGGCACTAAGGTAGAAATCAAAAATCTCAACTCATTCCGAGTGGTGGAGCGGGCTATTGAATATGAAATCAAGCGTCAGACAGAAGCTTTAGAAAAAGGAGAAAAAATTGTTCAAGAGACAAGGGGATGGGATGAGAATAAGAGCGAGACGTTTGCTCAGCGTAAAAAAGAATCAGCTCATGATTACCGCTATTTTCCGGAGCCAGATATCTTGCCATTCGTGTTTGATCAGACATACTTTGACCAGTTACGCTCGACTTTGCCAGAACTGCCTGGAGCTAAAGCAAAGCGTTTCCTAGAGCAATACGAGCTCTCGCAAGATGATGTCACTCTTTTAGTAGAGGATAAACACTTCGCTGCTTTTTTTGAGGCAGTTGTCAGTGAGTTGGAAGAGAAGAAACAGTCTGGAGAGATGGCGGGAGATATTGAGCGAGCGAGAAAACTTGCTGTTAATTATCTCTTGACTGAGCTTCGTAAGCATTTGGCTGAAGCAGGACAGACTATTAAAGATATGCCTATTACTGCCGAGAACTATGCTGAGTTTATCACCATTGTAACGGATGGAAAAATTAATTCGAGCGCTGCTCAGACGGTCCTTCTTGAGATGTATAGTGGAGCTGATGGAGATACAGATCCATCACATATTATCGATAGACTCAATCTTGGTCAGGTCAATGATACTGCTGCTCTAGAGAAAATCACAGATACAGTATTGGCAGCAAACGAACAATCAGTGATAGACTATCGTGCTGGTAAAGAAAATGCTTTGAAATTCTTGATGGGACAAGTGATGAAGCAGTCAGGAGGACGTGCCAACCCGCAGGTCGTGACAGAGATGCTCAAAGAAAAACTCTCCAATTAGGAGAGTTTTTCTTTTTCGATAAGAGAGAAGGCCTCGTCTACATTCTTTATCCAGTGGATTTGCCAGCCGAGAGTCTCCATGCGTTTGAGCCAAGTGAGTTGACGTTTGGCGTAGCGGAGACTTTCTCGGAGGAGCTCTACTTCCATGTCATTACGCTTTTGTTTCTTCTGGAGGAAAAGAGCGATGTACTTATATTCAAGACCGAAAGCTTCAAGACGTTTCCAGTTCACACCATTTTTCTGGAGGCGTTCTATCTCCTGGACCATACCAGCTTTGAAGCGTTCTTTGAGGCGGTGACGGATTTTGATTTCTCGTTTTTTCTTATCGGGGTTGAGAGCAAGAATAGTGTAGTTTTCGTTTTTGATTTTGACATGATTAGCGGGAGGAACTTTGCCGAGCACCTCGATGATTTCCAGTGCGCGAATAAGACGAAGAGGATTTTTCTTATCGATGGTCTTGGCGCGTTCTGGATCTTTCTCTTTTACCATTGCGAACAATTCTTCAAGAGAATAGCGGCTGAGCTTTTCACGGAGTTCTGGGTTTGGCTTCACGCCAGGAAAAGACTGGCTTTCCATGTAGGCTTGCATCCAGAAGCCAGTGCCGCCGCAGAATATAGGAACTTTACCTGCTTGGCGAATATTTGCCTCAGCTTGCTTGGCGTCACGGAGAAAATCAGTGACGTTGTAGTCGGTGTTGGGATCGACGACATCCAGGAGATGATGCTTAGCGAGACGTTGTTCGGCTTTGGTGACCTTGCCACTACCGATGTCCATTCCTCGGTAGACCTGACGACTATCCACAGAAATAATCTCACCATTGTATTGCCGAGCGATTTCGATAGCTAAATCAGACTTACCAGAAGCCGTTGGTCCGAGGATAACGATGGTTTTTGGTGACTGATTCATAGAAAGACAACTATACCAGGAAAATAGAAAAGAGGCAAGAGTTAGAGAATATCTTTGATGCCAGCTAGGCTTCGTATTTCTTCCAGGAGTTCGGATGTGCTTTTGATAGCAAAGGCAGTCTGGATGCTCTGGGTACCGATACGGACGTAGACTTTTTGTTTGCCGGTTGGCGCTTTTTTGAGGAGTTGCGATAAGCCTTCGATAGCATTGCCTGGATTAGTAGCATCAATCACCACCTCGATTTTTTCAGGTATAGGCTCTGCTCGAGAAGCTACTTCCTTAGCTACTACTTGTCGGGTTTTTTCGTGACGGGAAAACTGAGTGAGGGTTTCGGGTTTGAGCTTTTCGCCGCCCTCAGTCATGATGCGGAGATCACCGTCTTTCATATTGACTTTGACCTGCATTAATACCAGGTCGTCTTCTACCCACAAGGCCTCGGTAGCTTCAGCGACTTTACCAAAGACGAGTGCCTCTGTCTGACCAGTCATATCTTCAATACCAACAAAGAACATAGCGCTGCCCGTCTTAGTGAGTACGCGCCGCACTTTGGTGACCACGCCACCGATAGTGACCACTCTTCCAGGGGTAACTTTCTCGAGCTGGCTTATCGGAGTAGCTCTCATATTGAGATACTCTTGGTATTCAGCTACTGGGTGATCACTTACGTAGAGGCCAAGGAGTTCTTTTTCCCAAGAGAGGCGCATCTTTTTGGTGGATACTTCAGCTCTTACAAGTTGAATCTTGCTTTCGGGGAGGGGCATATCACCGAAGAGGCTGTTGGTGTGATTTTCTATGATAGACTTGCTATTCTTTGCGTGTTTAAGAATAGCGTCGATACTCTGGAGAAGTTGGTTACGTTCACCGAAGCTATCAAGTGCTCCTACCTTGATAAGAGATTCAACAGACTTCTTGTTGAGATCCTTGGTTTGGACACGCTCTGTGATAGATTCGAGGGTAGTATACTTACCGCCTCGTTTGCGTTCTTCAACGAGCTCTTGAGCAACGACGTGACCAACATTTTTGATGGCGTTCAGTCCGAAGCGAATACGTCCACCTTGAGGGTGGGTGGCGTCGGGGACCACAGCGAATTCTTCGAAGCTCTCATTCACATCAGGTGGGAGTACTTCAATACCCATCTCACGAGCCTCGTGGACTTCGATAGCGACACGATCGATATTGCCTTGATCGCTCGTCAGGAGAGCGGCCATGAATTCAGCAGGGTAGTGAGCTTTGAGATAGGCAGTCTGGTATCCGATGAGAGCGTAACAGGCTGCATGAGAGCGGTTGAATCCGTATCCAGCGAAAGGCTCAATGAAAGAGAAGACTTTCTCACCGATAGTCTTACCGACGCCGGTTTTGATACAGCCTTCGACAAACTTCACTTTCTGTTCATCAACAAGCTCACGAATCTTCTTACCGACTGCTTTACGGAGCACGTCTGCTTCACCAAGGGTAAAGCCAGCCAGGTCACGGGCTATTTGCATCAGCTGTTCCTGATAGACAGCAACACCGTAAGTGTTCTTGAGGATAGGTTCGAGGAGAGGATGGAGGTACTCGACTTGTTTGGTGCCGTGTTTGCCACCGATGAAGTCAGGGATGTACTCCATTGGACCCGGACGGTAGAGAGCCACCATCGCGATGATGTCTTCGAACACTGTTGGTTTCAATTGTTTGAGGTAACGCTTCATGCCGGAGCTTTCTAGCTGAAAGATACCAGTAGTGTGTGCTTCTTGTAGGAGTCGATAGGTTGCTTCATCATCTAGAGGGATGTCTTCGATGTTGATATCTACACCTCGTGTTTTTCTGACGATACGAAGAGTGTTCTGGATGATAGTCAGGTTTTTCAGTCCCAAGAAGTCCATTTTGAGGAGACCTATTTTTTCGACTGCGTTGGCCTTAGTGCTTGCAGCGTACTGAGTGACCACACCTTCACGAGAACCAGACACTCTTTGGAGTGGGGTATAGTCTGTTACAGGTTGTTCAGTAATCACCACCCCACAAGCATGCATCGAGGCATGACGACAGAGGCCCTCCACTGTCATGGCAGCATCAATGAGTTTTTTGACTTCAGAACTACTCTCGTACCACTGTGTAAATTCAGGGACTTCTTCAAGAGCCTTCTTGATAGAGGTAAACATCGGGATCATCTTAGAAGTCTTGTCGCAAATATCATATGGATAACCAAGGGCACGACCTACGTCACGTACTGCTGCTCTTGCTGCCATCGTTCCAAAAGTGATGATTTGGGCGACGTGATCGTTACCATATTTAGAGCGGACGTAGTTCAATACATCATCACGACGGTTATCAGCAAAGTCCATATCAACATCGGGCATAGAGATACGCTCTGGATTGAGGAAGCGTTCGAAGAGGAGGTCGTACTTGATAGGGTCAAGATCGGTGATACCGGTGAGGTAGGCCACAAAAGAGCCAGCTGCAGAACCACGACCAGGGCCAACCACCACACCGTTATTCTTAGCCCAGTTGACGAAGTCTTGGACAATTAAGAAGTATGATGCGAAGCCAGTCTTTTCGATAATGGAGAGTTCATACTCGAGACGCTTCTGATGTTCTTCAGTGATGTCTTCCTTATTCGGGTAGCGCTTGGTGAGTCCATCGTCGCAGAGATTTCTGAGAAATTGATCAGCAGTCAATCCTTCAGGAAGCGGAAAAGAAGGGAGATGGTTTTCTCCGGTATGGAGCTTGAAGTTGACTCGATCTGCGATAAGCTCAGTATTGGTGAGAGCTTCTGGGATAGCGTCGAAGAGCCCATCCATTTCTTCGGGAGACCGAAGAGAGAGGTCGAGACTTTGCATACTGAAACGCTCATGGTCAGTCACTTTTTTGTTGTCCCTGATACAGAGGAGAATGTCTTGGATTTCAGCATCTTCTTTTTTGATGTAGTGGACATCGCAGGCAGCGACTACTGGAATACCAGTTTCTTGGTGGATTTGGATGAGACCTTGGTTGACGGTGATTTGGTTTTCATTGTCCATGTGAGGACCAAGCTCAAGAAAAAAGTTGTCTTGGCCGAAGATGGAATGGTACTCGAGAGCGATTTCTTTAGCGCGTTCATAGTTACCGTAGATGAGCTCAGAGGGGATTTCACCTTGAAGAGATCCTGAGAGAGCAATAAGGCCTTCATGGTATTCACGGAGAAGGTTTTTGTCAGCGCGAGCCTTGTAGTAGAAGCCTTCGAGCTGAGCAATAGAGATGATTTTCATCATGTTCTTGTAGCCAGTCTCGTTTTCTGCGAGGAGGACGAGTTGGTGTCGGCGACGGTCTTCAGCAGTATTGTTTTTGCTGTGAAGATCTTTGCAGACGAAGATTTCGCTCCCAATGATGGGTTTGATACCGTACTCCTTGGCTTTCATATAAAACTCGACCGCTCCATACATCGCTGAAGTGTCAGTGAGAGCAAGAGCAGTCATACCGTAGTCTTTGGCGGCCTGAAGAAGATCCTCTACTTTAGGGAGAGCAGTAAGAAGAGAGTAGTGAGAATGAGTGTGAAGATGAACAAAAGACATAGTAAGACAAAATAAAAACCGCTAGATGTTGCGGCTACAAAATGAAAGAGGGGATGATAAACATAGGGTTGGGTAGTCCTTCAGTAGCCGGGGTAATCCGCTGGCATATGCAAGGAAAATCAATATGTATCTAGTATAGCAGAAAAGCTCATCTGTCTCCACAGAGGTTGTTAGAAGGTATATACTTACAACATATGCAACTCCCAACTTTCGAAAAAGAACGCTTTACTCTCGAAGAACTCCACTTGTTACCAGTGGGAGTGGATGAGGCTGGAAGGGGGCCACTGGCTGGCCCAGTAGTGGCTGCGGCGGTTGTGTATAAAGATGAGAGTCTTCATATACCTCTAGAGCGAGTCAAAGAGTTCGCACTTATTCGTGACTCGAAGAAACTCTCCGAGAAACAACGCGAGAAAGCCTTTGCTTTAGTGAATGAATTTTTTGTCATTGGAGTAGGCATCGTATCAGCTGAGACTATCGACAGGGTCAATATTTTACAGGCTACCTTCCTGGCTATGAAGGCAGCCCTTTCAGATTTGAAACGAAAGCTTCCGCAAGGCAGTCAGAAACTTCATCTCCTGCTTGATGGCAACCAGTTGCTGCCAAGTTACAGCGGGTCTCAAGAAGCAGTGGTGAGTGGAGACAGTGTAGTACGCTCTATTGCTGCTGCTTCTATCATCGCCAAAGTCACGCGTGACCGACTGTTTGAGCAGTACGATACGGATTACCCAGAGTATGGATTTTCCCAGCATAAGGGCTATGGGACCAAGGTACATATGGACGCTCTCCGCAAATATGGTCCCACACCGATTCATCGGCAATCTTTTCGTCCAGTAGCCCTCGCTAGTCCCGAAAATGCCAATAAGCGATTCGATAGAGATCTGAGGCCAAGGAAGTAAAGCGGCCCTCACTTGTCAAAGTGAACAGTCCGTGTTACTCTGCTTTTGTTAATTATCTGTAAAAACTCTTCTGTTATGGCTCTTCCAAAGCAAAGACATACCCGCCATCGTCGTGATCGCGCTCGCAAACAATATGATGTAGAACTGACCAATACAGCTACCTGCCCAAAGTGTGGTGCTCGCGTCATGACTCACCGTGCCTGTAAGGAATGTGGTACGTACAAGGGTAAAGAAGTAGTCAAAAAGGCTGCTCCGAAGCTCAAGAAAACTACCGCGTAAAGCCAAATCCTTCTTGCTCTAAATCGTTCCTCAAAAACAAAAAAATGGCTAATAGACATCTTCAGCGCTCAGTTGCAATGCAATCTCTTTTTGAGTGGGACTTTCAGGGTCGCCATAATGAGCAATCTCGTGAGATTCTGAAGCGTAATATCACGGAGTTTGCTCCTGGTATTGAAGATTCTATTTTTGCGGAACATCTTATCGAAGGAACTCTTCGTGAGCAAAAGACTATCGACGCTCTTATCGAGAAGTGTGCCCCTGAGTGGCCACTTGAACAAGTCACCGTCATGGATAGGAATATCCTTCGTCTTGGTATTTATGAACTGATGTTCGGTGACTACGAGGCAGTGCCACCGAAAGTGGCTATCAATGAAGCGATTGAATTAGCGAAGTCATTTGGGAGTGATGCCAGTCCGCGTTTTGTGAATGGTGTCCTTGGTACCATCTATCGTGAGATGGGGGAGCCGATGAAGGATGATGTCTCTGAGAATCACAAACGTGATAAGGACACTCCAGTAAAAGAAGTTAAAGAATCCCAAGAAACTAAAGAATCCAAGAAAGAAACAAAGACATCTACTTCTCAGGTGACTGCTGTCAAAGCAAGTAAACTTAAGAAAACAGCTAAGAAAAAGACGACCACTAAGAAATAATAGTAGACATGCTCCGTAAGGAGTGTTCTTTTAGAGAGTGATTATGAATAAGACAGTTGATACGAAGGGTCTAGCCAATGCTCTTGGCCTTACAGTGAACAAAGAAGAACTCTATCACGAAGCCTTGACTCACCGCTCATACTTGAATGAGCATCGAGACTATGCCTATCCTCATAATGAACGTTTGGAGTTTCTCGGAGATGCTGTACTTGAGCTCGTCGTGACGAGACATCTTTTTGATACGTTACCAAATCCAGAAGGCGAGCTAACGAGTTTTCGTGCTGCTTTGGTAAACGGTGAAATGCTTGCCAAAATTGGTAAAGAGCTTGGTCTCGAGCCATTTCTCCTTATGAGTCGTGGAGAAGCCAAGGATACCGGTAGGGCAAGAAACTATCTTATCGCCAATGCGGTAGAAGCGCTCATTGGTGCTATCTATCTTGATCAGGGCTACGAAGTGGCAGAGCAGTTTATCCTCAAGTATATTTTTTCTCGACTTTCTGAAGTGATGGAACAAGGTCTTTATACTGATCCGAAGAGTCACTTTCAAGAGATGGCTCAGGAGAAGGTAGGTATCACACCAAGCTATGGAGTACTCCGTGAGTGGGGACCAGATCATGACCGTCATTTCGTGTCGGGAGTTTTCTTAGAGGAAGAATTGATTGCTGAGGGAGAAGGACGAAGCAAACAAGAGGCTCAGCGCGAAGCAGCTAAGAAGGCATTGGAAGCGAAGGGTTGGTAAAATTTTTTTTCAAAACAGCCGTAAGGCTGTTTTTGTGTATCAAAAAACCGGCGAGGAGAGCAAATTCCCTCCTCCCGGTTCTCATTTCCACAGACCCCCTCCTTCTGTTAAGTGAAGAAGTACCAAATCAGTGGGGCCCAGTAGTGCCACGCACTGAGTAGTCCTTCCGCTGCGACTCGTCCGACCCCGAAAGCAAGAACGCCATAGACGAAGGCCTCCGAGTGGGACATCTTCTTTTTCCAGTAGCCAGTCACGATGTCAGCGACAAACGACAGGCTCAGAATGGCGAAGACAGCTGAAGTCACCAGGAGGAGTATTTGGTCAATCCCCTGGAGGATGTTGAGTATGTTCATCATAGCTCTCCCTTAGCTACGGTTCTTTCTCGGAAACTTCTTCGTCTTCGGCGAGCATGTCATTGATGTGTTCGAAGGCAGTAATGAGATCAAAACCATTCCCGGAACTGGACACGCTCGTTGACAGGCGGCGACTCCAGCAGACCGTGGCATTGTAGCGCATCGAGCAGTTCAAGAAGGGTTTCTTGGACCGCAGAAGAGCTTCCGGGTAGTTCGTCGGAACGCGAATCCAACCGGTACTGCTGAATGCCAGATCAGTATTGTTCCGAAATGTGTCATGCATCGGATGATTGCTGGAATGGACCGACACCCATTCGGTGGTTTCGTACTGGGGTACCCGTGGCGAGAGGCCATTGATCTTGATTGGACGCTTCTTGATGAAGTTCTGGACACATTCATTGGCATTGCAGTGTACCTCCATGATGCTTTTCTTGGACTCGGATTTGGCACAGCCAACAAGCAGGATGGCGGTGGTCGCCAGGATGATAGTCATGTTAAGGTTCCGCATGAGGATTCTCCAAGGTACTCAGAATTGAGTGGTTGAAACTGTGTCACAGCACCGAAGTGGATGACTTGGTACTATGCTCTTTTTGTATGATTTTGTCAATACCCGTGCGTAAAGCAAAAAAAGATGTCATAATAGAGACATTGAGCGCAAAGCTTTTGTTTTTTCTTTCATATACAATGTATCTCAAGAAAGTTGAAATAGTCGGGTTTAAGTCATTTGCCAACAAAACAGTGTTGGACTTTTCACCGACTCTTGATTCGGGAAAGGCGAGTGATATGCGAACCATCACTGCTATTGTAGGGCCAAATGGAAGTGGTAAGTCTAATGTCGCTGACGCCATTAGATGGGCTATCGGTGAGCAGTCGGTCAAAAATCTTCGCGGTAAGAAATCAGAAGACGTTATCTTTGCTGGTACCGCTGAGAAAGGTCGGATGGGGAGTGCGTCAGTGACGCTTCATTTTGATAATACTGACAAGCGTATACCAATAGAGTTTGGTGAAGTATCTATCACCCGTAAGGTATATCGAAGTGGGGAGAGCGAGTATCTTATCAATGGTTCAAAGGTGCGTCTTTTGGATGTGGTGGATCTGCTCGCTAAGGCAGGTATTGGACGTGATAGCTACTCGGTCATTACGCAGGGTATGAGTGATGCGACCTTGCAGGCTACTCCACTAGAACGACGTAGTATCTTCGAAGACGCTGCCGGAGTCAAGCAATACCAGATAGAAAAAGAACGCTCTCTTCGCAAGCTTGCTAACACTGAGGAAAACATGTTGCGAGTCGAATCGCTCTTGCGAGAGATAGAGCCTCACTTGAAAGGTTTGAAACGCCAGGCAGAAAAAGCCTCGCAGGGAAAGGATGTAGCCAAAAATCTTCATGACAAACAACTTCTTTTGTACGGATATCTTTGGAAGTCTTTTGAGAGTGAGCGAAGTACCGTCTTGGTAGAGCGTGATGAACTACAGAAGTTTGTCTTTGAATTAGAAGTCAGTACCAATACGCTCTCTCAAGAACTAACAACTCTTCGGGGTGAGCTTGAGGGGGAGGAAGTAGAACAGCAGCTCGTTCAAGAGCTAGATACGCTTCGTAGCGAACAAAACGACTTAGAGCGCCAGCAAAGTGTCCTTCAGGGTAAGATAGAGCTCGAAAAAGAACGACAGAAAGAAGAAGAGGTGGTGCGCACGATTCCTGTTGACCTTCCATACGTTGAGAAGGCTCTTGCGGGTATTCGTGATGAACAAAATAAACTCCTCCAGGCTTTGCTCGACTGTCAGGATATAGCTGATCTTGCTGCTCTTCAGGCGCAAGCGAGAGTTGTTAAAGAGAAAATTGAAGAATTGAGCCAAAAAGCCGGTGAGGGAAGCGTCAAGGAAATACAAATTATCTCTTTGCCAGTAGCTGAGAAAGAGGCAAGCGATAAACGCATCCAGGAGTACCAAACTGAACTCAAGGGTATATTGGAACGCTACGAGGTGGTCAAAGAAGATGTGGTGGCTCATGAACACAAAATCCAGACTGAGCGTGAAGCTACCAAAGCCAAGCGCGACGCTTTCTTTATCAAAGAAAAAGCTTGGCGTGAAGGAGAAATGACTCTCGCTAGAAAAAAGGATGCCTTAAATGAGGTGAAGGTGCGTCTGGCGCGCGTGGAGGTACGAGAAGAAGATTTGACGAAATTGGTACAAGAAGAGTTACAGGTAGCGCCAGAAACACTGACGTATGATACAAGCGTGGTGGTAGAGCGCGAAAAGCTCGAGCGTGAAATTACTCGTCTCAAGGTAGAAGTAGAGCATATCGGCAGTATTGACCCAGAAGTCGTCAAAGAGTACGAAGAGACCCAAGAGCGTTATGATTTTCTCTCTCGCGAGTCTGAGGACTTACGTCAAGCCATCACGAGTCTTGAGACAGTGATCATCGAAATGGATCAAAAGATAGAGACAGCTTTTAAGAAGGCTTTCCAAGAAATCAAGAAGCAATTCGCAGAGAACTTCAAGATTATTTTCGGTGGAGGGAAGGCAGACCTTTCTCTCGTTCACATTCAAAAAAGAAAGAAGAGTGTCAGCGAAGATGATGGGGATGAAGAGGGGGAAGAAGATGAACGAGAAACCATGACTGGTATTGAGATAGAGGCCTGTCCGCCTGGCAAGAAAATCCTCAGCCTCTCTATGCTTTCTGGAGGAGAGCGCTCCCTTACGTCGCTCGCACTATTGTTCGCTATTATTTCTTACAACCCACCTCCATTTGCGGTACTTGATGAAGTAGAGGCCGCTCTTGATGAAGCTAACTCACGACGTTTCGGAAAAATGCTCGGAGAGCTTTCTAAACACACACAGTTCATTGCTATTACCCATAATCGTGAGACGATGTCTCAGGCGAGTCTCCTCTATGGAGTGACCATGGGAGCTGATGGTGTCTCACAGCTTCTCTCAGTCCATCTTGATCAGGCTCTTGAAAAAAGTAAATAATACTGCATTGCAAAGAATCTTCCTCTTGTGGTATACAGGATAAACACTTTTGATAAGAGGATTTCCTGTGATGAGTGACAGTGACAAGTATGGACTTATTGGCAAGCTTGATGAGCGTGGCGAAAGCAGAGCTCGTAGATTACGGCGAGGCTTGCCTCCGTGCAGGCAGCTGACACCGCGGAAGCCAAGGTATCCCAATGGATCGCCGTCGGCTTCACGTGAAGGTATTATGGGTTAGAAGGTCTTTCGAGTGTGATTTGGGAGGGGGTGTGCAACGTACGCCTCTTTCCCCCCAAAACAGAGAAACGTATTTTTGACAGGGTTGACGAGTTCTCAAAAAGGCGGTATAGTGAACCCTGTATATAATTTAAATTGATTGCAAAGCACTATTAGACTATGTTGATTCTCCGTTTCAACCGTACTGGTAAAAAAAATCGTGTATCATATCGTTTGGTACTTCAGGAAAAATCAAAGGCTCCTGGTAAGCGCCACATCGAAATTCTTGGAAGTCACGACCCACATTTGAAGACCACCGTTCTCAAAAAAGACCGTATTTTGCATTGGCTCTCACAGGGAGTGCAGTGTTCACCAGTTGTTCATAACCTCCTTATCAAAGAGGGAATTATCGAGGGTAAGAAAATTCCTCGAAAAATGCCTCGTCCTGAACCAAAAGTAGTGGAAGAAGCAGTAGAAGAAGAAGTCAAAGAAGTAGTAGCTGATGAGGTGGAGGCAGTTGTGGAAGAAGTAGTTGCTGATGCTCCAGTAGCAGAAGAAGCTGCTGAGGCAGTAGCTCCCGCAGCTGAGTAGGCTTGACGGTTAGCCCCGTCTTTGGTAGACTCAATAAAGTCAATTGAATACTCCGTAGAAACAAGGCATCTCATAAGTCCTTGCGAGGAACTTTCGTAGCGGTCAAAAGTCGTAAGAGACTAAAAGATAGCGCTGGGAAATTCTCAAATCTGCGGGTGTTCCGCAGATTTTTCTTTATGCGAGAATGCATCGTTAAGGAAAAAAGTAGTAAAATAATTCCAATCTAATTTTTGTAACTGGATATAATTATGCAGACAAAACAACAAAAAGAAGCATTGGTTCAAGAAGTAGTCGATAAAATCAAAAACTCCAAGTCCTTGGTTTTTGCCAAGTACCAAGGAGTGACCGTGAAAGATATCACTACCTTGCGCCGAGAGCTTCGGAAGAGTGGTGCTGGATGGCAGGTATTGAAGAAGACTCTTCTCAATATCGCCCTCAAGAACGCCGGAGTAGAAGTGAATGGTCGAGAACTTGACGGTCAAATCGGTGTAGCTTACTCGCAAGATGAGGTTTCTGCCGCTAAGACACTCTCAGACTTCATCAAGGCTCACAAGGGGACGCAGTTTTCTATCGAAGGGGGTTCACTTGGTGAGAAGAGTCTGACCGCCAAAGAGGTAGAGGCACTTGCTAAGTTACCGAGTCAGGATGAGCTCCGTGGTCAGTTGGTTGGAACCCTCCAAGCCCCAATCAGTAGCTTCGTACGAGTCTTGGGTGGTAATCTTAGTGGCTTCGTCAGAGTGTTGAAGGCCATTGAAGAGAAAAAAGCATAATAATATATTGATAATTTATAATTTAAGATTAACTATAAATATATGTCAGAAGAGAAAAAAGAAGTAGTCGTACCAGCAAAGTTTGAAAAAATCGTTGCTGAAATTGAGAAGATGAGCGTGTTGGATCTTTCAGAGCTCGTATCTGTTCTTGAGGACAAGTTCGGAGTATCAGCTGCTGCTCCTATGATGATGGGTGCAATGCCAGCTGCAGCTGGTGCCGCAGAAGCTGCTGAAGAAAAGAGCGACTTCGATATCGAGCTTACCTCTGCAGGTGCTCAGAAGATTAACGTCATCAAGGCAGTACGTGAGATCACTGGTCTTGGACTCAAAGAAGCTAAGGACCTTGTAGACGCTGCCCCTAAGGTAGTGAAGGAAAAGGTAGCTAAGGCTGAAGCTGAAGAGCTGAAGAAGAAGCTCGAAGAAGCTGGTGCAAGCGTAACTTTGAAGTAATCTTTCTAAAGATTGTTCTCAAAAATAGGCCTCGAAAGAGGTCTATTTTTTTGATATACTAAGAAGACTTATTCATCTATACGTATATTATGGAATTTTTTGGAATGAATCTCATCGATCTTATCTCACTTGTTGGTTATGTCGGTGTGACGGGGATTATTTTTGCGGAGACAGGGTTATTTCTTGGGTTTTTCTTGCCAGGGGATAGCCTTCTTTTCATAGCAGGGTTTTTGGCTGGTCAGGGACTTTTCTCGTTACCTCTTCTCATCGCCTTACTGTGGATAGCAGCCATCTTAGGTAATATCACGGGTTACTACTTCGGTAAGCATGTTGGCCCGAGACTCTTCTCTCGTGAAGATTCTCTCATTTTCAAAAAAGCGCATGCTCTTCGAGCGCAGGCTTTTTATGAGAAGTATGGAGCCAAGACACTCTTCCTGGCTCGTTTCATGCCAATCGTGCGTACTTTCGCCCCTATTGTGGCTGGAGTGGCTCAGATGAAGTTTCGAGACTTCTTGGTCTATAGTGTAGCCGGAGCTACCGTCTGGGTAGGGGGGCTCACTATACTCGGCTATTATCTAGGAGCGATGACTTTCGTACGAGAGCACCTCGAAGCAATGATTCTTCTCATTATCTTCATCTCTATTTTGCCTGGTATCACCGAGTACCTGAGAGAGCGTAGGAAGAACTAGCTTTTGGCGTACAAAGCCAGCCAGGGGCAAATTTTGGACGTATAAGAGCAGATGTGTTCTATAAGAAGAAGATAACTTTGTTTTGTGCTAACGAAAAAGGGGCGACCACAGGTTTTACCTGAGTCGCCCCTTTCCAAATTTGCTGGAGATCTTGAGCTCGTTAGCTCGGCTTATTTTCTCCCCAAAAAGCGTCATCCACATCCGCTTCGAACCAGTCTGCCGGAATACGTTCCACGATCCAGTGACTGGTCTTTGGGTTTTCGAGCTGACGGATGACTTCCCAGATGAGGGTAAAGGCAAAGGTGACAGCAGTCACAATCGCCAGGCCCTCATAGGGATTCTTGAAATCGAGCATCGCCGCCATGAAGATGATCAGTCCAGCAAAGGTAATCATGATGACATGCATCCCGATGAGGATCTTTTCATCACGATAACGCAGAAACTGGAGCTTGTTTCGGTCGAATGTGGCCGTGACGATGTTATCGTGCTTGTCTTGGGCAGTGTTGAGGGCCACGGTGGCCAGCAGGCCGAATGGAATGACGAGGATGACTTCGACGATAGCGATAAAATCGGTCGACTTTTCGCTAAAGTGTATCCCGTAGCGCTGTAGCCCGAACCACAAAATGATGACCAGGACGGTGATAACCGTTGGTCGAAACAGCATCTGGGTATATTTGGCGATGGCTTGACCCTTGCGGATCTCGCTTTCTTTTTTCAGGTACATCAGTTGTCTCCCTTAGGTTCAAAAGTGACTTTCGAGTGTACAATAGATCCTCTATGACGTCAATAACAAAAACCCCGAGATATCTCGGGGTTTTTATAGAGAAGAAAAGCTTATGCAGTCTGCTCCTTCAAGTAGCCAAGCATGGTATCTGCATCACTGACTTCAAAAGGATCGGTAGCGCAGTTGTCGGAGTAGTCTTTTTCGACGAACATCTTCTTGATGACGCCGTCTTCTACGAGCATAGAGTAGCGCCATGAGCGATCACCAAAGCCAAGATTTTCTTTCTTGACGAGCATACCCATCTTTCGAGTAAAGTCTGCATTACCGTCCGGAAGCATTTTGACCTTAGTTACGCCAAGGTCATCAGCCCATTTCTTCATGACAAAGGCATCGTTGACTGAAAGGCAGTACACCTCATCAATACCAAGTGTCTTGATTTCATCGTAGCGCTTCTCATAGCCAGGAGCGTGAGTGCTTGAGCATGTCGGAGTGAATGCTCCTGGAAGAGCAAAGACGACGATTTTTTTACCACCAAAGATATCAGCAGTGCTCATATCTTGCCAGCGGTAAGGGTTTGGTCCTTCGATGGACTCATCGCGTACGCGAGTCTTGAAAACGACATCAGGTACTCTCTGGTCAACAAGTGTGTGTGACATAGGTTTGAACATTAGTTTTTTAGGACCCCTCGAGAGAGGTATCTCTACTATACAAAGCACGCGAAAGGACGTCAAAAAGCAAAAATGATTCATGGTATAATATGAATATAACTGAGCATTATTCTTACCAACACTATGAAATATCACGGAGCATGCCATTGTCAGGCAGTTATCTTTGAAGTCGAGATGGATCTCAAAAGCGCCTTAGAGTGCAACTGTTCACACTGCTATAACAAAGGTTTTCTCTTGGCTTTCGTGCCAGAGACGAGCTTCACGCTTCTCTCTGGAGAAGATATGCTGACCGAGTATCGTTTCAATAAAAAGCAGATAGCGCATCTTTTTTGTCGGGCGTGTGGCGTGCAAGCCTTTGGTAAAGGAGAATCACCAGATGGCACCAAGACCATCGCAGTTAACCTTCGCTGCCTCACTGATGTTGATGCAGACACGCTAGAGACTCAGAAGTATGATGGGAAGAATCTTTAGAAGGTGAGTCTGATATCAGGGAAGTTTTTGATTCTATCACGAGCGTCAAGTTCGATACCCTCTTTACGGTAGAGAGCTCGACGCTTTTTTTCATATTCAGGACTCATCCACACACGACCATCGCTATAGACGATACGGTGAAAAGGGATGTTTTTTTCGCCTTTATCATAGGCTTTGCCGAGAATGCCGGTGATACTTTGTGAAGCCATCGGTCCACCTCCGCAAGCCCGAGCGATATCACCATAGGTAGTGACACGACCAGAAGGAATAGAGAGAGCGAGCTTGACGACACGCTCACTGAAGGTGGGAGAGAGGTTTTTGGTTATGATTTTTTTCATGATTTAATTGTAGCAGATCTAGTATAAACTTCTTACGTACTACCCTTAAGTAAATATAAAAAGCACCTCCTTATTGAGGAGGTGCTTTTATGTATGTTACCCGGGTAGGTTCGAATGCTCCCGCTCAACAAGCTCGCGGTCCGCTCTATAGGGCTTCTGCCCTCTAGCCCCTTCGGGTCACCCCAGACGGGCAAACAAGTGTTTTCCCGACCCCTTTCCTTTTGAATCCTACCCCTCAAGATAAATATGAAAAGCACCCCAGAAGGAGTGCTTTTTCATACATGTTACCCGGGTAGGATTCGAACCTACGCATGCAAGGACCAAAACCTTGTGCCTTACCACTTGGCGACCGGGTAGTATTTTTAACTTATGCCATTTTGCCGCCCAGGAGACTGAGGGCTTGTGAAATAAGAGGATTGTCGGAAGCAGTGCTCATAGGTGATGAACTTGCTTCATCTTCTACCTCTATTTTGAGACCAAGTTTGAACCCTAAAATCCTATCAAAGGCCTCATCGAGTGTCAATCGGTTGTTTTTTTCTTCGAGACGCTCTTTGTGGAAGGGATACTTGACTGAGAGAATGAGGTCATTTTGGTCTAGTTGTCTCGGGATAGCTGTAGAGAGGGCGAGTGACAGTGAGGCATTGAGCTCTTTGATGGTATCGAGAATAGCCTGCCAGTTGTCAGTGACCTGGCTGAGGTGGATAGCGGGTTCAGTTTTTACCTCAGATGTCTCACTACTCATATCTGGATGAGAATCTTCTTTGAGAACTTCTGAAGTTTGAGTAGAAGAAGGGGCTACCGATTTTTTTGGAGTTTTCGGGAGAGGAGCTTCTTCGGTAGATAGAGTACCAGAAGCGTTTGATAAGTCAGTGTCATCACCTGGAAAGAGACTGATGATTTTGACGAGGGCAATTTCTAGAGGGAGTTCAGGAATAACGGCTTGAGCGCTGTTTCGTTGTGCTTCAGCGAGGATTTCAAGCATTTTGACGACTGTGAGTGAGTCAATGGATTTTGCGAGGAGAGTGAGGTCGGATTGTTGTTCGCTCGTGAGTGAAGACTTGAGGACAGGAGGAATATCTTGGCTCGCAGTGAAGAGAAGGAGGTCTCTCATGAAGTGCATGAAACTCGTGATGAGAACTCGAAAGTCACGACCTTCTTCATTGAGTTGTCTTACGTGAGAAAGGGAAGCGAGAAGATCGCCGCGCTTGATATCAGAGAGGAGCTCTACCAGAGTAGCGTGTTTAGCAGTGCCGAGGATATCAATCACCACGTCCTCGGTGATTTTCTTGGTCTCAAGTGAGTGAATTTGTGTCAGAAGCGACTCAGCGTCACGCATACCGCCTTCTGAGGCAAGGGCAATAGCCTGGAGGGCAGCTGGCTCAATGTTGATTTTCTCTGCTTTGGCAATACGTTCGAGTTTTTCGACAATACTGGTCACCGGAAAACGACCGAGGTCGAAGCGCTGACAGCGGGAGACAATAGTATCAGGTACCTTCTGAAGAGCAGTTGTTGCTAGGATAAAAAGAGCATGACTTGGCGGCTCCTCCAGAGTCTTCAAAAGGGCGTTGAAGGCTCCAATGGAGAGCATGTGGACTTCATCAATGATGTAGATTTTCTTAGGACCAAGAGTGGGTGGTAACACGATAGTCTCGCGAAGCTCACGAATATTATCGACTCCAGTGTGAGAAGCGGCGTCTATTTCAATGACATCCAAAGAGCGTCCTTCTTCCATCAAGATACAGTGCTGACATTTGCCACAAGGCTCAGCTTTCTTGTCACGATCAAGACAGTTGACGGCTTTTGCAAAGATACGAGCAAGAGTGGTCTTACCAGTGCCACGCGGACCAGTGAACAGATAGGCTTGGCCAATACGGTTAAGGGTCAGAGCGTTAGAGAGGGTAGTGACGATGTGTTGCTGACCTACAACATCATGAAAAGTGGCCGGTCGGTATTTGCGGTAAAGAGTAGACATAGAAGGTGACGAGTTTTGGTTTGATATATCTATTATAGCGGGAAATGAAGAAACAAAAAACCCTGCCTAAAAGCAGGGTTTCAAGAAGATGACGGGTTACTTTTTGAAGACGAAAAACTTGTAACCAACGAAGTTCCAGGCGAGACCAATGATGCTTCCCATAGCAGCTCCGATGAGACCAGCCTGACCGATAGTGAACTGAGTACTGAGAGCGCTGAAGAGTACTGAGGCGACAATGACATTAATGGCAAAGCCAACAAGACTCACGAGGAAGAACTGTACGAATTGGTGTGGGTTAGAGTTTCTGGCCTCGCTTCCGAAGGTCCAGTATTTGTTCCAGAAGAAGCTGTTGATATTAGCAACGATAAAGGAGATAGCTTTGTAGAGTGAGTAGTAGGTCACTACAAGTGTAGCGAGAGTGAACCAGGTACTTTCAGAGGCGTGGCGGGTGTCGCTCGCAACCAGGATAGTAATCAACGCGAGTACTCCGAGGTCTACCAGGGTGTTCATGACTCCAATCACCAGGAATTTGGCCAGTTGCCACACCAAGGCTATTTTGCGAGCAATGAATGAGGCTACTATGAGACCAACTGGTACACCAATAGCAAAGAAAGGAACCACGAGAAGATAGACCTGGTTGTAGAGGCTCGGTTTGGCATTCTTGAGAATAGGGAGAAGAAGAAGACCGATGAAGAGTCCAGCGAGGAGACCAAGAAGATAGTCTTTCTTACCACCGAGGTAAGGGGCTGACTGCGTAGTAGAAGTATCCATAGATCATGTTTAGTTAAGGTGTAGAAACGAGTTATTTGCCCTGATTGATCTCACGCTCTATTTCCTCCATATCACGTACCCAGTCATTGAGGAGAGAAGAGCTTGAGCTCATAGAATGAGTATCTTCATGAAGGGAGACAGTAGGAGTTTCCTCAGAAGATGTTGACTCACCCTCGGTAGGAAGGTCTTGTTTCCAGGCATTCATGACACTGTGAGCTTCTGTAGCTTTTTCATGATCAGCCTTCCAATCAGTATGGATGCCTTTTTGGATGATGTTCTCGATGGCTGCCCAACTAGAGTCGAGACTGGCAGGGACAACAATAGCTACTTCATCTCCAGGTTCTGCCTTGAAGTAGGTGATAGAGGCGAGCAGTATACGATACGGCTTACCGTTAGAGACGACGTAGTAGTTACTACTCTCATCTTGAGTGACGATACCAAGGGCGTGACGGCGCTCTATCGGGCCGATTTGTTTGTAGAGGAAGGTGCCTGTACCAGTGATAGTGAGCTTAAGCATGTCACCTTCGACGAGCTTGGACTTAGAGGCGTAGTTAGCTGGAACTGGGTATTGCTTGCCATCAGTACCGAGCATGATTTGTCCATCGAAGGTGCCTTCCACGACAGAACCACTCACTTCTTCGTGAGCTTCGAGTTTACGAGGACGACCCGTTTTCTTTTTGCCCTCCAATTGAAGAAGCATAGCCTTAGCGCCTTGGATGGTTTTTTCGGCATTGAGAACCATCTCGCGCAAAGCTTGAATTTTTTGGAGTTGCTCGTTTTCAGAGAGAGACTCATTGGTCTCAGGAGCATTATGAGACATAGAAATGTATATTTTGTTTTTGATTTTTTGTCTACATATAGTATAGTCAAAATTTTTTCGTCAAGCAAGGTTATGAGGAGTCAAGGATGAATAGGTTGATGAAAGTTGTATTGTAGAAACATGAAAAGGAAGGATGTGCCGAACTGAAGAAAAAGATGATGCGCATTTGCTAAGACCCGAGCTCTCTTGCGAGAGATCTTCTTTCATGGTCTTACTAGAGAGAAAGGCTTTGCGTGATGGACAGAGAAATATGAGAGAAGCAGAGTGGGGGACTTGACAAAAATAAGGTTCATGCGGTAATATGAGATGTTCTTATTTGACCCCTATTTATCATATTTTTGTTTTTTGTGTATGACTGAGCAGAAAAAGAAAGCGGACGGTCTGTCAGAAGAAAATAAAAGTCTCTACGGTGAAGCAATGAACGCTTTCCTCGAAAGACTCCCTGAGCGTTCACAGGCTATTGTGAAGGCCCGTTTCGGTATTGGCGGTGGAAAAGCGAAGACATTAGAAGAAATAGGCAGTCTCTACAGCATCACCAGGGAGCGTGTTCGTCAGGTGATTTGTAGTGCTTTGGAGCAACTGAAGAAAGCGTTGCAAAACGAAGAGCGGTTTCAGGTCATCACCAAAACAGTTGAATCGACCCTTGCCAAGAAAAATGGTATTATGGTTTCAGATGAGCTCGTTAAAACACTGTCAGGTGGTAACAAAAAAGAAGCAGGAGCTATTCTTGCTTTCTTAGAAGCTTTGCCAAACCTTCTCTCTGAGAAACTTTCAACTGATCACGAAAAAGTGTATTTCTTGAGAGACTTTTCTTTGGAGACATGGGGAGAGGTGAAGAATGTAACCAAAGAGATTCTTGCCAAGATGGAGTCCACGGTCTCTTCTGAGGAGTTGTACAAACTTTTCAGTCAGGAGCATAATCAGAAGCTTGCTTATGAGCACTTTCTGAACTTTTTGGCCGTTGCGAAAGATGTTAAGCAGAACGTCTTCGGTCACTGGGGATTGGCTACGTGGAGTGATATCAAGCCACGTGGTACTCGTGAAAAAGCCTACCTGGTCCTGAAGACACATGGTAAGCCACTTCACTTCCGCGATATTGCTAACCTCATCGATGAGCATGGTCTTCATAGTAAGAAGCGTTCCAGTCATCCGCAGACAGTGCACAATGAGCTGATCAAAGACAAGCGTTTTGTTCTTGTTGGGAGAGGTATCTATGCTCTTTCTGAATGGGGATACAAAAAGGGTACCGTCAAAGAGGTAATTGAAGAAATTCTCAAAGACGCTAAGAAGCCTTTGACGCGAGAAGAAATTCTTGATCGAGTACTCAAAATACGCCAAGTCAAAAAATCAACAATCGTCATCAACTTGAATACCTTCTTCGATCGTATAGAAAAAAATCTTTACACGATAAAGAAGAAGTAATCGAGTTGTTAGGAGTAGTTGGAGTTAATTTATACAAAGCCGTTAGGCGACGTTGTTTCATAGGAGGCAAAGTCGGTAGGTAACGGGGTCAACGAACCTCAACATTACCATGAATATTCTCTTAGGTGCTTTTACCAATCTTTTTTCTTCATTGGCCCAAGTAGCTGGTATTTTTTCGTACGTCTGGTTTTTGATTTTACCGCCACTACTTTTTTATATTTTCAAAGGGCTTTGGATGTCACATGTGTGGCATAAGTTTGGCGACAAACAATCGAGTGTTCTTTTAGAGATTATCCCACCTCGTGATATTGAAGCGAGTCCGCTCCCGATGGAATACATTTTTGCTGGTATTGCTGGTATCAAGGCAAGTCTTTTGGTACATGAAGAATATATTGATGGTAACTTTGGCGAAGGTTTTGCTTTGGAGATAGCTGGTATTGAGGGTCAGGTCCATTTTTATATACGTTGTCGCAGGAAGTCTCGTAGCGTGGTGGAGTCTCATTTTTATGGTCAGTATCCTGGTATTGAGTTGGTAGAGGTAGAGGATTATACAAAGCTGGTTCCGCATACCGCGCCCAATAAAGATTGGAATGTCTGGGGGACAGATTTTGAGTTGGTCAAAGACGATCTCTATCCTATTCGTACCTACCGCAAATTCGAAGAGTCAGTGACTGGAAAGATGCTCGATCCACTAGCGGGCTTGGTAGAAATCATGAGTAAGGGTGGTCCGGGACAACACATGTGGTTCCAACTCCTACTGTCTTTTGAGGAAGAAAGTTGGTACTCGACTGGTCGTCAAACAGTTGATGATTTTATCGGTAAAAAGAAGCCGCACAAGGTGGGATTTCTGGAACAAATTCTCACCGACATCAAAGATGTCTTCTTGAATATCTTTAGTATGCTCATGGGACATGAGCTCCATTTTAGTGGAGGGCATGAAGAAGAGAAGAAGGAATTTGATGAGCAGAAGATCACTTATGGTCAAAAAGAAATCATCAAAGCTCTAGAGGAGAACTTGGGTAAGATGATGTTTCGCACCAAGATGCGCTATGTCTATGTAGGGCGTCGCGAAGGGTTTGATAAGGCAACAGCCGTTTCTGGTTTTATTGGTGGGATTAAGCAGTTTAATGATCAGAACTTGAACAGCTTCAAGCCAAATTCACAAACAAAAACAAGTGCAGAGTTCATCTTTACCAGTTCGCGTTTGCGCTATCTTCAGCGTCGCATTTTCCGTCGCTACATCGAACGTGACCCGCAGCCATACGATGTACGCTTTCTTTTAAGCACAGAAGAATTAGCTACGCTTTTTCATATTCCAGATATGTCTGTCACTGCGCCAACTATGAATAGAGTGACCGCAAAGACAAGCGGTGCTCCAAGTAATCTACCTATCTAAGTAAAAATCATGTCTACGCCGTCACCAACTGCCAACGAGATATCTTTTTTTGCAAAGACGAACTTCCGTAATCAGGAAGTAGCTTTTGGTATCAAGACGGATGATCGTCGTCGTCACATGTATGTTATCGGAAAGACAGGTATGGGCAAGACGAACCTTCTCGAGAACCTCGCTATTCAGGATATTCAGCAGGGTCATGGTATAGCCTTCATTGATCCTCATGGTGATACAGCTGAGAAGCTCATAAAAGCTATCCCAAGTCGCCGTATTAATGATGTCATCTACTTCAATCCTGCTGACCAGTCTTTTCCAATTGCTTTCAATGTGATGGAAAAAGTGGATCCAGAGTTTCGACACCTGGTGGCTTCGGGGTTAGTAGGGGTGTTCAAGAAAATCTGGGCAGATTCTTGGGGACCACGTCTCGAATATATTCTCCGCAATGCTATCTTGGCTCTTCTGGAATCAGAAGGAACCACTCTTCTTGGGGTAACACGTATCTTGGTCGACAAGTCATACCGTGAGCGCATAGTTGCTAAGGTTACTGATCCAGTCGTGAAAAGCTTTTGGGTGGATGAGTTCACTCAGTGGAACGACCGTGTTCTCCAAGAAGTCATTTCTCCGATTCAGAACAAGGTAGGCCAGTTCTTGTCTAATGCTTTGGTGCGTAATATTGTCGGCCAAACAGTCTCATCTTTTGATGTGCGCAAAGCCATGGATGAGCGTAAGATCATTATTATGAACCTCTCCAAGGGTCGCCTTGGTGAGGACAATAGTGCTCTTCTTGGTGCGATGATGATTACGAAAATTCAGTTGGCAGCTATGAGTCGTGTCGATATTGATGAAGATACTCGAGCTGATTTTTACCTCTATGTTGATGAGTTTCAGAACTTTGCAACGGAATCTTTCGCCAATATTCTCTCTGAGGCACGTAAGTATCACTTGAATCTTATTCTTGCTAACCAGTACGTCAATCAGATTGACGAGAAAGTGCGCGATGCTATTTTTGGTAACGCAGGAAGTATTGTTTCTTTTCGAGTGGGCGCCATGGATGCGGAGTTTCTCGAGAAAGAATTCGAGCCAGTCTTTACTGCGAATGACATTGTCAATCTACCGAAGTACCACATCTATCTCAAGCTGATGATTGATGGTATCGCAGGAGACGCTTTTAGTGCTACCACGTTGCCACCGATTGCTCTCGAAGATGCGGGTAATGATGAGAAAGTGATAGCGGTTTCTCGTGAGCGGTATTGCGGATCTAAAGAAGAGGTAGAGGAGCGCATTCGTCGTTGGAGCGGTATGTTAACTGAGGAAGAAAAGCAAGCTCTGTATGAGAAGATTGCCGAGAAACCACAACTAGTGACAGAGCCTCTTCCGGAACCGAGTGTAATCGTTCCAGAGAAAGTAAAGCCGACAGTAAAGAAAAAGCCTATTCGAGAAAAAGCGCCTCAGAAAAAAGGAGAAACAAAGAAGACTCCAGTAGAAAAGATGCAGGTCACTCATGAATCACCAGAAGTGCCAGAGATACCTATAACGGGTACACAACTCCCACATGATTATCATGAAGAATCTCAGGTAGTCAAGGAGAAGAGCGTGGAAAATCCGACTTCTGAAGAGAAGGTAATGTACGATGCCTTGTGTGCGACGTGCGGTATAGATATTCAGGTACCTTTCCAGCCAGACGGAACAAGGCCAACTTTCTGTAAGGATTGTCTCAGAGACTACCAGCGAGCTACTGCTAAAGTTCGTTTGGAGATAGAGCAGAAAAATCAGCCTCAGGGCTCATCAGCGGGGGAAAAGAAAGAAGGAGGTAAAAAACCTTCCGGGAGTCACCAAAAACACGTTTATGCACCTACCTCAGCTCCAATGACGCTTTCACAGACACGTACTTTTGCACCTAAAAAGTTTAAGAATCTCCGCCAAAAGCCACAAGTGAACTTGGGGGAGCTTCGTGATATGATCAATGCGACCCGTGAGTAAGTTGAATAGACGGTGCTTTCACAATAAGTTTTTGTTTGATATCATAAAAGTATGAGTTTTCGAAAAATGCACAAAAAAGCCTATATTTTCTGGGTAGTCTCATCTGCCTTAGTGGTTTTGTCTATGCTTCTTTTCTTGCTCGCACCTTTCTTCCTCTACAACTAGTGACGAGATTATTATGCAGTCCAAATGGCTTATGCGAATATTTCTCCTGTTCGCGCTCGTTGTGACAGCATGGGCGGGATTTATTTCGTGGGGACAGCTTGAGCGTCATAAGCGTATATCAGAAGAGGTTGCTTCCTTAGAAGCTCAAGCGAAACAGATTGAAACAGAGAATCAGACTCTCGAAGAACGGATAAGTTATTTTTCTACTAAAGAATTTCGAGAACAAGAGGCTCGAGAGAAGCTCGGTCTTAAGAAATCAGACGAAACAGTCGTAGCTATCAAAGAAGAGGTAAAACGTGATGATGATGGTCAAATTGTAAGCAATACTCCTTCGGTAGAGGAAGAGGAGATTCCAAATTATCAAAAATGGTGGAAAGTTTTTTTCTCAAAATAATCTAATGTGCGTATGCCAATGCCAAAAATGCCTTTTAGAAAAAAAGAAAGCGCTAACAATGAGCCTCCTGTGACTATAAAACCAATAGTGGCTTTGTATGTAGTTCTTACCCTTGTAGCGCTATTTTTTGCTGTTTCGTTGGTGTGGGTGTACGCGTGGCCTAATATGTTTGGAACGAGAGGAGTTTCATTGCGTGAACGTATGCCATATCCGATGGTAGTTTTTTCTCCAACAAACATCATCACCTATCGAGAATACTCAAAGAACACAGAGGCAGTACAGCGTTTTTATGAAAACCAAGACTTTTCTCAAATTGGTCTACGAGTAGATTTTACTACCGAGGAAGGAAAAAAGAGATTAGCTATTCGTAAGAAAGAGGTTCTGAACAAAATGATAGAAGATGAAGCTTTGCGGCGTATTGCTAAAGAAGAGGGTATTGCCGTTACTCAAGATATGGCTCGTGAAAGTATCAAGCGTACACTTGATGAGTATGGTACGAGCAGTAGAGTGCAGAGTGATCTAGAGCGTTTATATGGCTTTAATTTGGCTGATTTTGAGGATAAAGTAGTAATGCCAAAGCTCTACCAGGAGAAAGTCGCTGCTTTTTTTCAGGAGACCATGAAGCCGGGGGATCGCGCTAAGGAAAAAATAGATGAAGCGAAGAAAGCACTTGATCAGGGCAAGAACTTCCCGGAAGTAGCCAAACAGTTTTCAGAGGGACAAACCAAAGATGATGGCGGGGACCTAGGATGGTTCCAGCTTGGCGATCTTGCTCCGGAGTTGCGTAGCGTAGTGCCAACGCAAACTATTGGTATTCCAGGAAGTATTATAGAGAGTGAGCTCGGATATCACATTGTTTTGCTTGAGGAAATCAAAAAAGAAGACGCCAAAGTGCTCTATCGGATTCGTCAGATATTCACTCGCAAAGATCTTTTTGCTGATTGGTTGACTAAGAAAATGCAAGCCATGCCAATCTATGTCTTGTCTCCAGAGTATCGTTTTGATACAAAGAGCGCACAGGTTGAATTCAAGGATAGCAATATGCAGTCTTTTGAGGAGAAGCTCTACAGTAAGCCAGACGGTGATCCGATGTTTCTTTTTTAGGGTAACTCTATAACTTCTGATATATGGAAGAATCCAAAACACAACCAACTACTGAGCAACCAATACCAGAGCGATCTGTTAGCAAATGTGCAGATGGTTGCACATGTCATCATCAAGAAGTGTCGTCAGCAGCTCGCACAGCTTTCTGGCAATTGATTTTGGCTGGATTGATTGGTGGAGGGCTGATGTTTGGTTTGGTGAGTCATTTTTCTGTACCAGGTGCCAAAAAAGACAACAGTAACGTATCTAAGGAAGAAAATTCCTCAACCGAAGCCATTCTGCCAGGAGTAGACGATGAACAGTTGATTAACTTGGTAGAACAGAGAAGTGCAGGAGTAGTCAGTATCGTCATCTCTAAAGAAATTAAACAGGCACCAACCTTTGGAGCTCTTCCTTTCTTCTTTCCCTTCAACAGTACTCCGCAGCCAGACAGTAAGTCTGATAGTAACCAAGAGACCAAGAAGCAGCAAATAGGTAGTGGGTCTGGCTTTATTGTTTCTCAAGATGGTTTGGTGGTAACGAATAAACACGTAGCTAGCGATGAAGAAGCGACTTATACAGTAGTCTTAAACGGAGGAAAAGAGTATGAAGCTAAGGTACTGGCGCGAGATCCTAACAACGATATAGCTATCTTGAAGATAGAAGGTGATTCTTTTCCAGTTTTGCCCCTTGGAGATTCAGACGCTATCAAAGTGGGACAAACCGCTATTGCTATTGGTAATCCATTAGGGGAGTTTGCTAATTCTGTTAGTCGTGGGATCATCTCTGGTATCAAGCGTGATGTAACAGCGGGTTCTCATTTTGGGCAAGAAGAAAAACTGACCAATATTATCCAGACTGACGCTGCTATTAATCCAGGTAATTCAGGAGGGCCACTTTTTGATATCAATGGTCGAGTGATTGGGGTTAACGTAGCAGTGGCACAGGGCGCAGAGAATATCGGCTTTGCTTTGCCTATCAATGACGTGAAGCGAAGCATCAAGCAGGTCAAGGAAACAGGTAAAATCACCACTCCGTATATCGGTGTACGCTATGTTATTTTGAGTGAGCAATCAGCCAAGTCGCTCAATCTACCGTATACCTACGGAGCACTTATTCTCCGTGGTCAGAACATCACTGATTTTGCAGTCATTCCTGGCTCACCAGCAGATAAGGCTGGTCTAGGTGAGAATGATATTATTCTAGAGGTGAATGGCACAAAGATTGATGACAAAAATCCATTGAGTCGCGTACTAGCACAGTTTGATATCAATCAGGAAGTAGAGCTTTTGGTATGGCATAAAGGAGAAACAAGGAAGACAAAAGTGACTCTCGAAGAAAAGAAGTAATCACGATCAACGTTCAGGCATTCTTGTATGGTTTTTCATTTCACGGTTTTTTTCTGGGCAGTTATCTTTTATCTTGGTTTGCAGGGGATTATTTCTCTGGAGACTAGCACGACGTGGGGCTGGTACTTCTCAAGCATCAGCCTTTTGTTGGTGATTGTTTCGTTAGCAACCAAAGCAATCACAAGTCGTCTGAGGGATATTTTCTTGCCAGCTCTTTTTGCTTTCACAACACCAACACTTCTTTCTTTTATTGATAATAGTCGTGAGCAGCAGATCTTTATTTTTTTGGTCAGCAGTGTGTTATACGTTGCTTTTATGGGGGGATATCGACTTCGTCAGGCACCTCAAGACAAAACAGCCTTCGCATTTTTGCAAACAGCTGCTCTCTCAGGACTCTTCCTTTTTTATGCGAGCATGTATGGCTTCTATCTTAACTTTAATTTTCCACTCTGGGCCTTGATGACATTATTCTTCTTTGGTACGACTTTTGTTGGCTTTGCTATACTTGTTCCTGGTTTGCCGAAGACTGATTACCCAAAAGTGAAACTCTATAGTGCTCTCCTCGGTCTCACTTTGACAGAATTAGCCTGGGTCATCAGTTTCTGGCCTTTTGGATATCTCACGACGGGTTCTATCACACTGATTTTCTTCTATCTCTCTTGGGATATTGCTTGGCAAGCTCTACGAGAAGGGTTATCTCTCAAAAGAACGCTTTTCCGCATAGGCTTTTTCTTCTTTCTGGTCGGATTATTACTATGGAGTACGCCATGGCGTATTCTGGTGTAATAGAGAGGTGAATTCTTGCCTCGTTAGAAATGGAAAGTCTAGGGTCAATGGGAAATAGCATACAAGGGGTAGTCATTTAGCGCGGTAGTTTTGTGTAGATCATGTGAACGAGAGTATTTCTAATGGGTCTTGCCAAAAAAAGAGATTTGTGTTACAAAGAGTTGTTACTCGTTAGCTATAAATTTGTGAAAAAAGCTCTGATTGTCGCTATTATTACTGTTATTATCTTTCTCCTTGGGGGCCTCGGTGGGGTTTTCTTTGAGCGCTTTGTTCTGCCGCAACTCTCCTCAGTGAAGAGTCTTGAGAGTTACTCTCTTTTCAAAAAAGCGGGTGAGCGTACCACTATCATCAACAAGACCGAGCAGGTAGTTGTACGTGAAGATGATTCAGTTGAGAAGATTATTTCTCAACCAGCCACTGCCGTTGTCAATATTGTGACGGTATTTGATAGTAGTTCTACTACTAAGAAAGGAAGTCAAATTATCGGTGGGCGCCAGGTAGAAACACGCACAGGTGTACTTCTCACAAATGATGGGCTCATTGTTACGTATACCAACGAAGCTCCATTGGAACAGGGGGTAAGTTACTCAGTTCTTCTGTTTGATGGAAAGAACTACAAAGCACGCTTCGCTGGCTATGATACGTTGACTAATCTTGCTTACTTCCGTATCGAAGATACTATTACTGTGCCAGCTATAGCCTTCGCTAATTCTGATGATGCTCGTACAGGTAAGCGTCTCATCGCTATCGGGAACAGTTTTGCTGAATACCAAAATCGTATTGCTATTGGTGCTCTCCAAAATAAGAATCGCACTCTGAATCTCAGCGCTCAGTCAGTCTCAAGTTCAGAAAAGTGGGAAGGGGTTTTTGAAATGGATCTGCCGAAAGTCAAAGAGTTTGTTGGCGGTCCCGCTATTGGCTATAACGGTGAAATGGTGGGTCTTATCGGATCATACGTATATAACAACGAGACAGTCGGTTTTATTCTTCCAGCTAATACAGTCAAGAGTTCATATGAACGGGTGATTGCTGGTAACCTAGCAAAGCGAGCCTCTCTTGGTGTCTACTATCTTCCTTTGACCAAAGCATTTGCTTTGAGTCAGGGTATTGATCGTGACCGAGGTGCACTCGTATTTTCTCCAAGTGGCGAGACAGGTCTCGCTGTCCTTGCTAATTCTGTGGCCGAAAAGGCTGGTATTCAGGCTGGAGATATTATTACAGCAGTTGATAAACAGGAGGTCAATCTGGATAGTCCGTTACCGCTCCTACTCAGTAGGTACAGTGCTGGTGATACGGCTGAGATTCTCTTGATACGCAATGGTGAAGAGAAAGCACTTCAGGTCCAACTGTAGATGAAGAAGAGTTCCCTATTGTAAAAGAAGAGCGAAACCCCGTGTGAGAGATACGGGGTTTTGTTTTGACAGAGCTTTTTTACTTCGCTATGATGGGGAAGTATGAAACAATCTCTTCTATTCACCAAGACAAGAAAAACAGCTCCAAAGGACGAAGTGAGCAAGAATGCCGAGCTTTTGATTCGAGCTGGATATGTTTATAAAGTGATGGCGGGGGTCTATGCATATACGCCGTTAGGGCTAGCTGTGTTGGAAAAGATAAAAATGATTGTCCGTGAAGAAATGAATGCTGTGGATGGACAAGAATTGATCATGACGAGTCTGCAGAAGAGATCTACCTGGGAAATAACCGGACGCTGGGATGATGAAGCAGTAGATGTTTGGTTTAAAACAAAGCTTAAGGATGAGACAAAAATTGGTCTTGCGTGGAGCCATGAAGAGGCTATTTTGGAAATGATGCAGCAATTTGCAGAGAGCTACAAAGATTTGCCAATTAGCGTGTATCAGTTCCAGACCAAACTTCGTAATGAGCTTCGAGCCAAGAGTGGTATTATGCGTGGCAGAGAGTTTGTTATGAAGGACATGTATTCTCTTCATGCCACAGAAGAAGACTGCAATACGTATTATGACAAAGTTATTGAGGCATACAAACGTTGTTTTGATCGTTTTGGTATGGGAGAGAGTACGTTTGTAACTTTTGCAAGCGGAGGCGCTTTTACTAAGTTTAGTCACGAGTTTCAGACTATTTGTGAGGCTGGCGAGGATGTTTTGTTTGTTAATAATGATCAGAGTGTCGCAGTTAATGAAGAAGTGCTTGACGAGGCTGTCTCAGAGCTAGGTATTACCAAAGATGATCTCAAACCAGTCAAAAGTGCTGAGGTAGGCAATATCTTTAAGTTTGGTACCGAGAAATCAGAAAAAATGAATATCTTTTATACGGATCAAGAAGGGAACAAGAAACCTATTTTTCTCGCTTCATATGGTATCGGGATTACCCGCGTAATGGGTGTTATGGTAGAAAAATTTTCTGATGAGAAAGGCATTGTTTGGCCAGCGAGTGTAGCGCCATATCAAGTCCATCTTCTTTCTCTTGGAGTAGATGAAAAAGCAAATGAAATCTATGAAGATTTGAAGCAAGCAGGCATCGATGTTCTCTATGATGATCGTGACAAAGGGGCAGGTGAGAAGTTCGCGGATGCAGATCTCATGGGGATGCCGTATCAAGTGATTGTAGGCAAAAGGAGTCTTGAGTCAGGTAAAGCTGAAGTGAAAGGTCGTAAAACAGGCGAGGTAGAAGAAGTGCCTTTCGCTGATTTGGTGACTAAGTTTTCGTAAAAGAGTGTACTATGCAGATCGCAATTCAGGCTGGCGATCTCGATCGTGAGCGAGTTGATGGGACACGAGTGTACCTCAAAGAACTTTTGAATCGTTTTGGCCAGTTGGCACCAAACGTTTTTTTTACTGTATACCATGAAAAGGATTTTTATCCTTTGCTCAAACCGAAAACATTCTCTTTATATCAGGAAAAGAAAATACCTTTTCCATTTGCCTGGATGCAGACTCGTTTTGCTTGGAATCTTTTTCTTGATCGACCGGCAAAACTCTTCCTCCCTATTCAGGCAGCGCCACTGTGGCTCCCTCGTGATATAGAGGTAACCGCGACGATTCATGATTTGGCTTGGAAGAAGTATCCAGAGACATTTTCTTGGAAAGACCGATTGAAGCTCAACCTTCTCTTAAGACGAGTAGTCAAAAGAGCTGATAAGCTTATTGCAGTGTCAGAAGCAACTAAAGAAGATATTCTTCATTATTTTCCGAATGTACCTCGAGAGAAAGTGAGGGTGATTCATCACGGTTTTGATGAAGAGTTTTTTTCTTGTCAGATTGAAGAAAAAGAATTAGAGCGCATTTTGGAAAGCTACCAGTTAAAAGCGAAAAGCTATATCTTGTATGTTGGTGCTCTTCAGCCCCGCAAGAACCTCGTGCGTCTGATAGAAAGCTTTGGTTCTCTCAAACAGACCCACCCCGAAGCCAAACTTGTCTTGGCTGGTGAAACCGCGTGGCTAGCTGACAGAATTATCAAAGCGTATGAAGAAAGTCCGTGTAGAGAAGATATTATCCTGACAGGGAAGGTTGATTTTGTACTGTTGCGTGCCTTGTATCAGGGGGCGTGTTTTTTGGCTTTTCCGTCATTGTATGAGGGGTTTGGCTTACCAATACTAGAAGCTTTTGCGAGTGGTATACCTGTGCTGACAGCACATAACTCTAGTCTTACCGACGTGGCTGGTGACGCTGCTCTGTACTGTGATGCAGAGAATACGCAAGATATGGCTAAAAAGATGACGACGCTTTGGTCAGAAGAATTTCTTCGTCACCAACTTATTGTCGCTGGAGAAAAACAAAAACAGCGCTTCTCTTGGGAGAAGTGTGCTAAAGAAACTCTTCATTATATACAAGAAACTTAGTTTCGAAGGAAGTGTTTCCAAGCTAAAAGGCTCAGCAACAGAAATGTGCCTATGATGGCAGCAATAGACCAGAGAGGAAAGTGGTACAGAGAGATACTGACAATAAGAGTGCTCCATAATCCAATCAATGCCAATAATGATTTGGTGAAACGAGAACTCTGAATCGGTCTGATGGCGTAGTGTTTGCCGAAGAGGATAAATCCGTTAGCGAGTAAGAGTAAGAGTACGAGATACCAGGTCAAGTTGAGACGAAGAGAGATAAAGCCAGGAAGAACAGTCTCTGCGGTCCAGAGAAAGGCTAGGAAAAGAAAGAGAAGGACGAGAAGCTCACCAAAAAGAGAATAGAGAAAAAGAACGCGAACAGGATACTTTCTCAAAAAAGAGTCTAGCTTTTGAATTGGATGGAGAGATAAACGCATAGGGGTTAGTTGAGACCAAAGCGAGTCAAGAAAGTGTCTTTAATTTGAGCAAGAATGAAGTGGAGGTTATTTTGATTTTTGGCAGTAGTGAAGCGTGCCTCAAGCTTGTTTAAGTGGACATCCTCACCATTGTTTGTAATCATGATTTCATAATTACTTCCAGTAGAGGCACTGATCGTTGTTATAGGCATATCACAATGAATGCCGTGACTGAATGTATTTGGAATCATCTGACAGGAAACAGCGCTGAGGCTTTCCTTGGTAGAGAATAGTACAGGGCGTGTTTTGCTTAAGAGAAAGTCAAGATAGCGTCCAGGAAGCACCTCATGAAGCTCTTCTTGATCTACGAGGAAGAACTGGTCAGAGTCAGTATCTTGGAAAAGGGTACCATCAGGATGGCGGTCACCAGAAAGAAAAATTTTGCCACGCTCATAGATACCGAGCTCTTCAGCGCTTATCTTCTGGACATCTTCAAAGCGATAACCAAGATCTTGAAAAATACGAGCACTTCCTACGGGGCGCATTTCTTTATCATTCATAATGATGAAAACACCTTCGCCATAGGCCGTCAGTACTCCAGGACGAAAACCGATGACGTTTTCTGAAAGGTTGTAAGTGGCGAATTCTTCATGAGTAAGGGGCTTGGCGAATTCTTTAGGGTAACGAGAAAGAAAAGCGGTTTCACTTACAAAACGATCAAGTGTACGTTCACTGGTACGTTGGTAGTAGACGCCATCAAGAGTATAGAAATCTCTCGCCGGAAAGTCTTTGATAGACTCTCCTTTAGGAAGCCAAGCAGCCTGGTAGCCATGACGGATGGTAAGGGTAATATCCTTTGGAAGGAGTGATTTTTTATTAATCAGCAGGTTGAAGTGAGCCTGGGAGTCTTCGGCACTTGCGCCGAGATTGAATACGATAGATTCTTTGCTGGGCATTTTTCCGGTAGTAGTGATGGATATATTGGCGGGATTTTCATGCGGAATGAGGCTGTTGTCACGAGAAGAAGGGTTATCGAAGTCAAATATGTCGAGGGTGACAGGGAACAGAGAGCGGAGTACCAAGAAAAACACAAGAGCGAAAGTGCTGAGATAGAGTACACCTTGAGAAAGTTGATAGAGATGGAGATGTTTTTTTTCAAGCTGAACAAAGGGCATAGATGAAAAAATTAGTAAAGCTGAAAGAGAAGATTCTTGGTTTCGAACGTTTTCTTTTCAGGAAAAGCAAACGAGTTGTTTTGGTTGAGGTTAGTCTCCATCAGACCGGTACGCGTGAAGGTGTAGCTACCTTTGTAGATGAGTTTATCGCTAAGAGTCTCTGTATAGCGGTAGAGCTCACTCTCTGGAGTGAGAAGATAGACCTGACTAAAACGAGTGAAGTCAATACGAGCAATGTCTTCTGGATTGAAGATATAGACAGCCTGACGGTTGTATAGGTTGGTAAGTGGATCAGTCGGGAGAGCGTAGCCGCTACCTGTGACGGCACGGTCAATGAGAATAAGACTTTCTGAAGAGAAGCCTTGCGAGAACTTTTCGATTTGAGGGAGAAGAGCTCTATCTTCACGGACGGTAAGAACAGAGCTATTGGCGGGTAGGGCAAAACAAAGTAGAAATATCATGAGGCTACTATAAACGATGCGAGCTTGTTTCGTGGTGTCACTGAGGAATGAGAGGCCAACAGCGGCTCCGAGAATAAAGACAGGGAAGAGAGTGAAATAGTAGCGACGGAGCATCCAAGGATGATCAAGAGTGATGCTTGGGATAAAGAGGTAGATGAGAGTTGGGAGAGCGATGAAGAGAGGAATAAAGATGAGGCGTCTTTTTGCGCGCCACAGAATAAGGTAACCGAGAATGCCAGCGAGAAAGATAGGGAGTACGCCGTAAAGAATTAGTACTCCGCCAACTGGTACATGTCCTGCCAAAAGGCCAAGACCAGAGCTGCTAGTTGAGAGAGCGTCACTTCCAAAACCACCAAGCATTTTTTCGAATGCTCGCCCAATGGTCTTGTAGTAGGGAAGATTCATGAAAAAGTTACGAAGGAAAAAAAAGAAAAACGCTGCACCAGGTATGACAACTGCTTTCAATGGGTAGGTTCTTAAAAGATTGCGAGCATCTTTGTTCCAAAGAAGAACGATGAAAGCAAGAGGGAAAATAATGTATCCTTCGATACGAGTAAAGACAAGCAGTGTAGTTGCGAGAAAGAAGGCGGTGTAGTGGAGGAAGATTGGCTTCTTGATGAAACAGAGGAGGTTGTAACAAAGGAAGGTGAAGAGAAAAACAGCGAGGTTTTCAGTGAGAGTCAGTTGAGAAAAATAGAGAGACAGAAAACTGAGTCCAGCTACGAGTGTAGCAAGCGCTGCTCGAGAGGGTTCGATGAAAAGACGGAGGAGTTGGAAGAGACTTAAGAGAAAGCAGAAAAGCAGAAGGTTGTTGGCTATGACTAAGCCATGCATGCCCAAGAGACGATAAAAGCCGGCCAGAAAGCTCGTGTAAACAAGAGGAAATTGAGTGAGAAGTGATCCATCGTTAGTGTAGACGAAGCCCGGGAAATTGAGAGCGAGTCCAGGCCCATAGATATCAAAGAAGGTGCTTACAGCGTTATTTTTGTAGGTGAGCACAGATGTTTGTGCCAGACGAATCGCAGCTTCGCTTATTGATCCTTGGTCTCGTCCAGAAAGAATGGTAGGGGTAGTGAAGAAAGTATTGATACTCGTGATAACAACGAGGATTATGATAAGTACTTTGCTCACCAATGGAGAGAATTGGAAAAATCGACCAAGAAAAAAGAGTGCTGTTCCAAGCAGAAGAATACTTCCGAGGAGGATGATAGGAAAGACAAAAAAATTGAAGAGAGTCAGGATAAAAAACAGCCAGCCAAGAAGGATGACGGTGGTACCAAAAAGGGTAAATAGAGTGACCTCTTTGCGGGTAAAAAATTTTATAGACATAGGCAAAATATAAGAGTAGTATACCTCTTTTTCGGTGAATAAACAATGAAGAGAAGATGAGTATAAACGGGTTTGCCAACGGGCATCTTTCCCTTTAAAATAAAGAAAAGAAGAGATTCTCTCAAATTAGTTTTTCAAAACAAAGATCATGCGCGATTTTTTTGTGACTTGGTATTACCTAGAAGGGGTGAAGGCGGCTTTTTTGTTGTGGGTTAATCTCATGAAGGCATGGTGGTTGAAGGGCAATATCCCAGATTTATTTCTGACACTTTTTGCTCCATGGCATCGAGATGTGAGTGCGCGTGATTGGGTTGGTTTTCATCCGATGCTCGCGCTTGAGCGCATGCTTATGAATGTCATGTCGCGCTTTATCGGAGGAGTGGTACGTTTGATAGTTATTCTTCTTGTCTTAGGAGCTACGGTCATTTTCTTCTTTGGAGGCATTTTCGGCCTTCTTTCTTTTGTTCTAGCACCGATAGTCGGCCTACTTACGATAGTATTGTTTCTTTCCGAGAGTAGTTTCATCATTGCACCTTTCGTGAGTGTAGTAGTGGGTTTGAGTCTGGCTTTCTACATATATCTTCAAAGAGAGAAAGACGTGGATATTAGTGAGGGACTACTTGGTTTTCAATCGAGCCGTATTTTCGAGGCAGTTGCCAAGCGTCTAGGATGCTCATCAAGTGAACTTGCCTCGCTTAGAATCATGAACGAAGAGTCTTTCCTGACCTGGCTTCATCAAAGAGGACTTGAAGAGAAAGATGTTTTCTTGGCGATAGCGATAGAGAAGTATTTTTTTGAACAACACCAAGCAGAGAGTCACCAGTGGAGTCCTGGAGAGCTTGCGAAATGGTCAAGAATTGGCAAGAGCTGGAAGTATGGCTATACGATACATCTTGATAAGTATAGCCAAGATCTTTCTCAGGCTGACTATTCGAATTATCGTCATGATGAACTCTATGGCAAGCAGCAATCCCTCGAGGAAGTAGTGAGTGCACTTGAGAGAACATCCCAGAACTCAGCTCTGCTCGTAGGTGACCCTGGTATTGGCAAGCAGTCATTGGTACATTATCTTGCCCGACTTATCCGAGAAAATAAACTACGGGGCACTTTGTTTGATGATATGCGAGTCATGTGGTTTGATGTGGCACGGGTAGTGAGTGATGCAGATGCTTCGGGATACGAAGTAGAGGATAGTCTTAGGCGACTTTTCGTAGAGGCGACACTGGCTGGTAACTGTATCTTGGCGATTCCTCACTTTGAGCGTATTTTACTCTTAGATAATAAGGGGCGTAACTTTCGCGCACTGGTCGAAGAATTCCTTGGTTACCCGAACTTTCGGGTAATTGGGTTGACTGATATGAACGGTAAGCTCTCTTTGGAACAAGATGCACCAGGCGTACTCAATCTTCTCGAGACTGTGACTATGAGTGAGCCAAACGAAGAAGATACCCTTCTTATTCTTCTCTCTGAGTTCCATGAGCGAGAGAGACGAGAAGGAATATTCTCTCTTAAGGCACTCCAGAGTATCATCAAAAACGGAGAAAATATGCACTGGGAAGTACCGTTCCCGGAGAGGGCCATCGATCTCGCAGAGGCGGTCTTGGTAGCACATGGAGGTAAGAAAGATACTGTCATCACCGAAGAAATGGTAGATAGCTACCTGGTCCAGAAGACGGGTATTCCTCGAGGTGTCATTGGTGAAGAAGAAAAAGACAAACTTCTCAATCTCGAAGCACGCCTCCATGAGAAAGTGATTGGTCAGGAGCAAGCCATCAAGCAAATCGCAGAGGCACTCCGTAAAGCGAGAGCTGGTTTTGGGAATACCAAAAAGCCAATAGGAAGCTTCTTATTCTTGGGACCTACCGGTGTCGGTAAAACTGAGACAGCAAAGGCGCTCGCTTCTGTCTATTTCGGTGATGCCGAGAAAATGATTCGCCTCGACATGAGTGAATTTCAGACCGATGAAGCTGTAGATCGGTTGATCGGTTCTTCTTCTAAAGGATTATTCGGAGCGATGACGACCGCTATCGCTAAGTCACCTTATAGTATCTTGTTGCTTGATGAGTTGGAGAAGGCTTATCCGAAAGCACTTGATCTTTTTCTTCAAATCCTCGATGAGGGATTTGTCACAGATGGCTATGGCCAAAAGATTAATTTCAGGAACTGCATCATCATTGCTACCTCTAATGCTGGTGCTGTGTTACAGAAGCAATTACGCGAACAGGGTGTGGAAGAGTCAGAGTTGGAGCATCGAGTGATTGATAGTATTGTTGAGACTGGCATCTACCGTCTAGAGTTTCTCAACCGTTTTGATGGAGTGGTGTTCTTTCTTTCTTTGGTCAATAGTGAGTTAGCCGAAGTAGTTTCTATCAAGCTCACTGAGCTTGCCAATCGTCTCAAGCAAGAAAAGAACATCACGCTGCAGTTTGAGGAGGGAGTAGTTGAGATGCTGGTGGAGAAGGGATATGACCCTGTTTTTGGAGCCCGTTCCCTCAACCGCTTCATTAGTGATACACTAGAGGACTACATTGCCAAAGCAGTTATCAATGGAGAAGTCAGTCAAGGAGGGGAGATTATTATTCGTAGAGAGATGTTGTAGAGTATGAAAATCCTGGTTATTGCACCGACACCCTTCTTTTCTGATCGAGGGACCCATATCCGTATTCTGGAAGAAGCCTATGCCCTTGAGGGGAGAGGTCATGAAGTGACCATTGCGACGTATCATATCGGCAAAGACCTGCCAGTTGAACTTGGATCAAAGATAGATGTGCGACGTATCCGCCGCTTACTGTTTTGGTACAAGAAGCTTGAAGCCGGTCCTGATTGGCAGAAGATTATTCTCGACCTTCTCCTCATTAAGAAGGTGTTTTTCTTGGCTCGTACCAAGCGACCAGATATTATCCATGCACACCTTCACGAGGGCGTCCTTATTGGGTGGATAGTTCAGAAGATGCTTTTCTGGAGAAAGATGAAGCTCGTCGCAGATTTTCATGGAAGCCTCACCAAAGAGATGGTCTCTCACGCTTACCTTAAGCAGTCGCTTCTGCAGAAACTTTTTCGAGCAGTAGAAATCTGGATAGACAATCTCGGAGATGTTGCCGTAGCGAGTTCTTGGGATAATGCGATGGAGATTAGTGCCGTGAGGAAGAATGGTGAAGTGACGGTGCTCGCTGATGGGACGCGTCTTCGTATGTTTGACAACCTTCCATCTAAAGAGACTATCCGTGACACATATCATGTACCCAAAGACAAAGTAGTAGTGACTTATACGGGTGCTCTCATCCCGAATAAGGGCATCAAGGTGTTTCTCGAGGCGATACCACTTCTGGCTGAGAAATACGATGAAGTACATTTCGTAGTAGCTGGTTTTCCAGTTGATCAGATCGCAGACTACACTGAGACGAGTGTGTTCAAAAAGCGAGCGACTATTATCTCACCACTCCCGTATTATGATCTACCAAAGGTCCTTCGTATGAGTGATATTGGTGTCGATCCGAAAGATGCCTCTGTCCGTCAAGCCAGCGGCAAGACATTGCAGTATATGGGCGCCGGTTTGCCAGTAGCAGTTTTTGATACAGAGAACAACAGAGAGTACCTTGCTGATGGAGGAACGTACGCGTCTCAAGTGACCAAGGAAAGTCTTGCAGAGGCTATCGGAGAGCTTATCGAGTCAGAGATGCTCAGAGAAAGTCGTGGCAATATCTGTCGTGAGCGAGCAGAAGTTTTTAGTTGGGAGAAAACTGCTGAGGTAGCTGAAGGTTTGTATAAAGAAATTTTGAAACAGAGGTAGTATGGATACCCTTCTTATCAAAATCGGGAAAGCATGGGCGGTCTTGCGGCGTGATGGAGTAGTCCGAGGTGGACGACGTATTCTCGAAGCTTTTGGAGCATTGTTTGCTAGTATCCCAGAAGGGGATATTCTCCTGGTTTCTGGTGGAGTAGGAGATAGTGCGCGCTACCGTACAGTGCACGTAGCTGAAGAGCTCGATCATCATGGCTTCCGAGCAGTTGCTACAGTACAAGACAACCCAGCGCTTTTCGGTACCGCTAGGCGTTTCAAGGTCGTAGTGCTTCATCGTACGCTCTATACCGAGAAAATGAAGAAGTATCTTGAGTGTCTCAAGAAAAACAAAGTCACCGTACTCTTTGAGACCGATGATCTGGTCTATGATCCAGCCTTCCTCAAGCACATGGATTACTATACAAAAATGAATGCCTTGGAAAAGAAGCTTTATGAAAATGGGGTAGGAGGAGAAATTCTTGCTGATCCATACGTACAATATGCGACTACCTCGACTACTTTTCTCAAGCGCAAGCTCGAAGAGAAAGATAAGAAGGTTTTCTTGGTGAAGAATAAGATGAGTGATGAGGATGCAGAGTGGGCTCATGAGATACGCAGTAATACCAAAAAAGATGATGGCATTGTCCGTATCTCGTATCTTTCCGGTACTCCGAGTCACAACAAAGACTTTGCGACTATCACGGGTGCGTTGGTCCGCATTCTTTCTGAGTTTCCCAACGTGCGTCTAGTGTTAGCGGGACCCTTGGATACTGAGGATCAGCTCAATCGATACGCGAGCCAAATCATTCGGGTACCTTTTGCACCGCGCAAAGAATACTTTGCTACGGTAGCAAGTATGGATATTAATGTGGCTCCGCTTGAGCTTGGCAATCCTTTCTGTGAAGCCAAGAGTGAGCTCAAGTTCTTTGAGTCAGGTCTTCTCGGGGTACCGACTGTAGCGGTGGCTAATGAGACCTACAGAGGAGCTATCAATGATGGTGTCGATGGCTTTGTGGCGGATGGTGAAGAAGAATGGTATGAGAAGCTCAAGATACTTATCCAGGATGGAGAGCTCCGTAAGCGTATTCGCGATAACGCTCTTACCACTGCGCTCACGTACTACACGACTAAGAACGGCAAGAGTGAGGAGTACTATCAGTTTTTGCGAAGTGTCATAAAGTAGGGTTTTATGTATGAAAAAGCGCCATTTAGCAGGGAGAGTGTTGAGAAGAAAGTTGTTAAGACTGATGCTAATGCAGTAGAACAAGCCCTTGCCCCTATTCTAGATCATAAAGATCAAGATAGCCTCTCTCTGCATATTCCAGAAATTGTTGGAAATATCAGAAAGATGAACAATATGTCATTTGAGATAGCTCAGGCATTAATTGATGCTGGATATGCAGAGCTTGTTTTGGATAATCTTGGCAAATTTAAAACATTCGAGAACAAAGCTTCTACAGAGGATCGTTTTCCAGATCAGGTCGTTTGGGGTATATTCTGTTATCTATTAGACCATGGGAAAGAATCTTATATTCTCACTATGCACCCGACAGGTTTTCTAGAGCTCTCAAATGAACATACGTTCAATTTAATTAACCGTTTACTAGAGCGTGATGAAAAGTTTTGGGAGCTATTTGGTAATTCTGAAGTACTTGATAAAGTAGTATACGCTTTACATTATAGGCGTTACAATGCTCAATTTGCAGCTATGCTTACTGAAAAAGGCTACAGCTCAGAAATAATCGATACCATTGACCATGTTATAGGACTTCGGAGTCATAAAAAGAAATTAGTTGAGAGGCTTATACAAGAAGGAGATAGGCAGTTGATAGTCAAAAAGCTTTGGAAACTAGCAGAAGTTTCTGACATACCTGAAGAAGAGTTAATCCAGACTCTTTTGCAATTAGGCTATCTCAATGAGTTAGTGTTAGAAAAAACTTTTCATAAGCAAGAGACCGAAAATCGAGTAGTGGAGGCTATCTTGGATTCAGGAGACAAAGATGCAGTAGAGCTCATGATTGCCTCATTCAAGGAGCGGGAAGGATTGAGTCTTGATATAGCTTTCCGAGCAATTGAGCTCGGTTATGCCTCAAGTATCTTGCGATACCGAAAAAGTTTCGAAAAAATAGATGGTGAGATGATGGTTAAGATTATAGATTCTTTACCTGAAGAGCAAAAGGCGTTAGCACTTCAAGAAGTATATTCAGAGTACGAAGAAACATTTCGCCCGGATCACGCCAAGATTATGATCGATGCTGGATATGGAGCATTGGTAGCAGGAAGAACAATATCTTTTCATTACAAAAACGGTGAACATAATGCTATTGTGCATATGCTCATGCAGGCGGGATTCGATGAAGAAGTTGAGAAAAATATCATATTTTTTCTTAAACTTTCTGCAGAGACTGTAGAGGATATTATTCGTACCCGTTTAAATAAAGGTCAAAAAAATATCTCGCAAAGATTACTGGCTCGCATATCACCAAAGAGCCAAGCGGGTAGCATTAAAAATATAGCTGCGCTTATCGGACGTAAGGTTTGGAGTTGGGAATGTCCTCTTACACCAGAAACAGCAAGAATGTTAGTTCAAACAGGTTTTTATGAAGAGGTCTTTCGAGATGATCATCGGGATACTTTTCCAGAACTTCCTCAAGATGTATATAAGCAACATATAAAGTGGCTTCATAAAGCACGTAAAGATTTGCAGAAAATATCATACCTAGGGCACTCTAGAACACCCTATGAGAGCATGAGACAGAGATACCCACACTTGAATGATAAAAAATAACTTAATAAAAAACGAACCCCGGGGAGCGGTTGTGCTCCACGGGGTTTTCGTTTTTGCCTGGGTTCAGGCGATGGCTTCAGGCTGGGTCAGGCTGTGCGGCGCGCGAGTGGTAGTTGCCGCGCATCTGAGCCATGTTGTGAGTGACTTCGATGTCATCTTCATCGACGATGACAATGTAGCCACCGTCCTGCACTTGCATCGGCAGCATCATGCGGAGATTATCCGTTTCAATCCACCGATTGGTGAAAGTAGCTTCTTCCTTGGTGCGCGCCCAGACGACCGGGTGATGACGGTTGCCATCGTTGCGCTTGAGATATTGCCCCGAGCGCAGATTTTTGACGTAGTACTTAGACATGAGAAGGGATCCCCTCTGCTATTGCGATGTGTCAGATACTGACTTTTAATTATACTCTTATTTCACTATTTTGTCAATGATCGGAGATGACTTTTTGCCTGAAATAGAGGATAATAAGAGTATTATTATTCAAACCAATAAAATATATGACCAAGCAGTTAGTCCAGAAAAAAAATAAACACAAACAGCAAACGATTCTCGTTACCGGAGGAGCGGGATTTATCGGGAGTGCAACGACGAAGGCACTCATTGACCGTGGAGACAGAGTAGTGATGATTGATAACTTCAATGACTACTATGACCCCAAGATAAAAGAAGACCGTCTCAAAGTTTTACTCAAGGGATACAAAAAGTCAGCTGCGTGTCCGAATGGGTATACTTTGTATCGTGGCGATATCCGTGATGCCAAATTGGTAGAAAAGATTTTCAAAAAAGAAAAGATAGATAAGGTAGTCCACCTAGCAGCCATGGCTGGGGTGCGCAACTCTCTTCGCGACCCAGGACTTTATGTAGATGTTAACATCGTAGCAACTACGCTCCTTCTTGACCTCGCAGTGAAGTATAAAGTGAAGAATTTTGTCTATGCTTCATCTTCATCTGTCTATGGTAACAATACCAAACTCCCTTTTTCTGAAAGTGACCCAGTCGACACACCTATCTCTCCGTACGCAGCGACCAAGAAAGCGACGGAGCTCATCGCGCATGTCTACAGCCATATCTATAAGCTTCCGACGACTGGGCTACGCTTCTTCACGGTCTATGGTCCGTGGGGCCGACCAGATATGGCCCTTTTTCTCTTCACTAAGAGCATCATTGAGGGTCAGACTATCGAGGTCTTCAATCGTGGTAAGATGAGCCGCAACTTCACTTATGTAGATGATATTGTCGCTGGTATTCTTACTACTCTTGATGCCAATCTTCCATACGACATCGTTAATATCGGTGGTGACCGAGAAGAAACCCTCCTTCGTTTCATCGAAGTGATAGAACAAAACATCGGTAAAAAAGCCAAGCGGAAGCTAATGCCTATCCAGCCAGGTGATGTGCCATCGACAGTGGCTGATATCAAGAAACTCCGCAAGCTTGGCTGGAAGCCTACCACTCAGATTGAAAAAGGTATCGAAAACTTCATCAATTGGTATAAGTGGTATTATCAGGCTTAGCTCGCAGAAGGTGTGATTAAGTAGTATAGACACCATGAGTCTCATCAAGACACAACAACTTGAAAAAACCTACGAAAACGATGGGGTAAAGACGGAAGCCTTGAAGAAGGCGAGCTTCATCATTGAGAAGGGGGAGTTCGTCGCCATTATGGGGCCGTCAGGAAGTGGTAAGTCTACTTTGATGCAGGTTTTAGGACTACTCGATCGTCCTACTGGGGGGAAGTATGAGCTTGCCAATGAAGACATCGAGACTCTCTCAGATGACGAGTTGGCGCTCCTTCGTAATGAGCGAATCGGCTTTGTCTTTCAGTCTTTCAACCTTTTGCCACGCACCAGCGTCTATGAAAACGTAGAGTTACCACTCCTCTATAAGACGAGCAACAAGAAAGACAATCAAGTGCGAGTGATGAAGGCTCTACAGTCAGTCAGCATGGAGCACCGAGCGAAGTATTTCTCCAACCAGCTCTCTGGAGGCGAGAAACAACGCGTTGCTATTGCTCGTGCTCTCGTGAATGACCCGGACATTATTTTCGCGGATGAGCCGACGGGCAATCTTGATTCGAAGAGTGGACTTCAAGTGATGCGTATTTTGCAAGAAGCCAACCAAGAAGGGAAGACCGTTATTCTCGTTACCCACGAAAAGGCAACTTCAGAGTATGCCGAACGTATCATTCGTATGCATGATGGTGAAATAATAAGTGATGAGCCTGTCTTGGAGCGTCGGAATGCTCTCGAGACCACTGATCTTGCCAAATGATGCTCTCGAGTTGCATCAGATTTACCTATAAGCTGTAAGCTAAAAGCTAGCGTGATATGTATATCACTGGACCACTTCGTATTGCCTATCAGTCTCTTC
>JAYRRF010000010.1:0-57564 GCA_041910335.1 Candidatus Moraniibacteriota bacterium | reverse complement strand
GGCTACACTCTCGCAACACTTACCCAAGGCAGTGGTATCACCATTACCAATGGAGCAGGTACTATCACAGTAGCTTCTACTCTTGGTACATCAGTAGACCTCACCACTGAAGTAACCGGAACTCTTCCGGTAGGTAATGGTGGTACTAATATCACGACGTATGCTACCGGAGATATTCTTTATGCTTCTGCTTCGAATACGCTCTCTAAGCTAACTATTGGAGGTAGCGGTACTTGTTTGGTAGTAAGTGGAGGAATTCCTTCATGGGGATCTTGCGGAGGAGGCAGTAGTACTCTCCAGGGGGCTTATGATAATGATGTTGATGGCAGTAATACAACGGTGACACTTTCTGCTGCTGATGATGGATTGGTATTTTCTAACCCAACTTCAGCGGGTACAGACAGCGCTTTCTTATTACAATTGAATCAACAAAATACAACTGCTGCAGTAGTGGCTCTTGATCTCATTCAGTCATCTAATAATGCAAATGGACTCAATGTGACAGCGAATAATATTGATACTGAGACAGGGCTTACAGTTACAGCTAATGCGTTGACTTCTGGAAAAGGCCTTACTATCAACTCTTCATCTACGGGTCTCACTGGCAGTTTAGCAGAATTTACAGCTAGTGGATCAAATGCTTCGAATACTGGAAACGTGGTAAAAATCTCCAACACAGGTACCGCCAGTGCTAATGTTGGTCTTTATATTGATCACAGAGCAACAGGCACTGGTAACCTCGCTTTGAGAATTGATGATGTTGCTGGAGATACGACACCGTTTGTGATAGATGGTAATGGCAACGTGGGTATTGGAGAAGCGGCGCCTAGCTCTCTTCTTACAGTGGGAAGTGGAGGACTCTTTCAGGTCAACTCTAGCGGAAGTGTAACTGTTGCAGCAGGACAAAGTTATAGTGGTTCAGGCGCTCTCACGATCAGTTCTGGGGCAGCGACTGGTCTTACGATTGACTCTGGAACAACAGGTACTCTGGCAATAGGTACCGACTCATCTGCTGAAACCATCAATATTGGTACAGGAGGAGCAGCAAAAACAGCTACATTTGGTTCTAATAACACTACCTCTACGACTACACTTCAGTCTGGAACAGGAGGGCTTAAGCTTGAAGTTGCTGGTTCAGCTACTACTGGCACCGTACAGATTGGTTCAGGAACACCTTCTACCACACCTGATCTACTGAGTTTGGATGATAAGAGTAGCGCTGGTGACCCAAGCGGTACAGATGGAGACATGTACTATAACTCTGCCTCCGGAAAATTCCGATGTTACCAGGCAGGTGGATGGACTGATTGTATAGGTGCTGGTGCGACAGCGCCGGGTGGCTCAAACGGACAGATTCAATTCAATGATTCGAGTGCCTTTGGTGGAGATACTGATTTTACGTGGGATAAAACAACCAACACCTTTGCCCTTTCAGGTACAGATACGGAAATTGTGTTGACGGCAGTGACTAATCAACCAAGTGCACCAAGCAGTGGAAATGTCGCTCTTTTTGGTAAGTCAGTAGGTGGGCGTATAATGCCAGCATTTATAGGTCCAAGTGGTATAAATACCGCGTTGCAGCCGCATCTAGGAAGAAACAAGATGGCAGTATGGACAGCGCCAGGTAATGCTACAACAGTACCAACTGCATTTGGAGCAGCCGCTCTTACTGCTACGGGTACTGCAACCGCAGCAAATGTAGCTACTACCAATGTACATACGATGATGCGGCGATTGGATTATCTTGTTACAGCAGCGGCTACAACAGCGGTAGCGGGTTTTCGTTCGGGAGTAGCTCAGTATGCCATCGGTCATGCCTCAGATGCCACTCTTGGCGGTTTTCATATGGTGACTCGTTGGGGACCAGCAACAGGTGTAGCTACGACTACGAATAGAGCCTTTGTTGGTATGGCAAACACAACAGCAGCTCCAACAGATGTAGAGCCTTCTACTATCACTAATATAGTAGGGATGGGATGGGATGCGGCAGATACTAATATTCAAATCATGCATCGTGGTACAGGAGCGGTCACCAAAATTGATCTTGGATCAAGTTTCCCAGTCCCAACCGCTGATAGAACAAAAGCGTACGACATTACTCTTTTTTCACCACCAGGTACCACTCAAAGTGTAAGCTATGAGGTAACCGATCTTGGAACAGGAGCGGTAGCTACTGGAACTATCACTACTAATCTTCCAACCACAGCTACATTACTTGCTCCTCGTGGGTGGATGAGTGTTGGAGGGACTTCAAGCGTGATAGGGTTTGCTTTTATGAGTTCCTATGTTGAAACAGACTATTAATTTATGAAGAGATTATTTTTATCACTAATAATAGTGGTACTGTGCTTCCAGACTTCAGGTGTCTATGCTTCAGATATCCAAATATCTCTTAAAGAAAGCGTGTTAAAGATTTCCGGGAGCTGTACGGGTGAATTGGTGGCTATTGAACTAAAAAGCGAAGATAAGGTTGTGTATAACTCTCAAACAACCTGTCAGAACGAAGAATACTCCTTTCGAGACGACCTCTCCGTATGGGGTATTCCAGAGGGCACATATCAAATAGCCATAAACGGACAAGCTCTTCAACAACCACTGACATACAGAAAAGAAAAAATTCCAGAGCACAAACTTGTTTCTTTGGGGAGTGAAAAAAAGCCCTTAGTAAAGGAAGAAAAAGCTCAAACTTTGAGTTTGGATGGAGCAATAGCTCAGTTTGGCGAGAGCTTAAAAAAGCTTGATGAGTCACTGAAAGTTATAGAGAATGAGGCTCAGAAAAATACAGCATACACAGATAGTCTCAAAGGATCACTTGTATCAGTCATGAGGGATGCCCTTGGTGTACTCACAGGCTTCTTTAATGATTTTGAAGATGCTTCAACAGAAGTAGAGATGACTGAAGAGGTTCCTGATACAGCGTCATATCCAGCTGGTGGTCAAGAGGAAAAAGGCACGCAAGAAAATTCTACAGAAAAAATAATCAATAACACAGACACAAAGAATGAAAATAATGATTCTCAAGCAATTTCAGATGATGTGTTACAGACGAGCGGATTGCGAGTAGAGGGACAAGAGACGACGCAGTAGAATGATGATATTTTTTGTGATGAAGCGCATGGTTTTCGGAAAATACAAGAAGCTGATTATTATTTTTGGAGGAATTATTTTTCTCACGAGTATTTCTTTGGGAATACTTTTTTACTTAAGGCAAAAAAGCAGTGGGGATCTTGTAGTAAGTGATCCAGTAGTACAGAAACTTGGTAATTTGGCAGAACTACCAGATGAAGAGCCACAAATTGTGACTATTACAGATGTCTCAAAACTCGCTAAGCAGGCTTTTTTTGACCAAGCAGAGAATGGCGATAAGATTATAATTTTCAAGGAGGCACACAAGGCGTATCTATTTCGACCGGATCAGAATAAGATTATCAATATTACCACTTTTAATATAACAGAAGTCTCGTCGGAAAATCCGTAAAAGAAGGGTAGGTACGGATGAAAAAAAAGAGCTTATAGAGTATACTATACATATAAGAAACATATTGTGAGTATATGGCTAACACAACTCGTACACGTGTCACAAGATCGCGAAGCACAGTTCCTCCAAAAGAAGTTGCGGCAGATTTGGTAGATTCCAACGCACCTTTCAAAAAACCAATATTGGCTAAGAGCACAATCGTTCTGGGTTTTTTATTGGTGATAGTGAGTAGTATTGCTGTTTATTTTTACTACAAGTCACAGCATGGTTTGGAGGCAGCAAGCAGTAAAGAGGTTGAAGATCTCACAGCTACTATAGGTCAATTTGTGGAATTGCCACAGGATGAAAAGCCAACACTTGCTACTGTAGCTGATAAAGAAAAGCTTTCAGATCAAGCTTTTTTTCAGAAGGCAGAAAATGGAGACAAGGTACTTATCTATAGTCAGAGCGGTAAGGCAATTCTTTATCGACCAAGCACTAAGAAGATTGTTGACATGACGACATTGAATGCGGATACTTCAGGAAAGACTTCTGCTAATAATCAGACAGAACAAACGCAAGCAACAGATTCGGAATCATCACAACAAACTCTACCCGAAAGAGTGAATGTAGCTCTCTATAATGGAAGTACTAAAATAGGTGTTACTGATACCGTTGAAAAAGAAATGTCTAGTATCACTGATATAGAAGTAACCACAAAAGAAAAAGCAGTAAAAAATGATTATGTAGGTACAGTAGTAGTAGATATCTCAGGAAAAAATCCACAAAAAGCTCAGGAAATAACAGATGCCTTAGGGGCAAAGTTAGGGAACTTGCCGGCCGGAGAGGTGACCCCGCAGGCTGATATAGCAGTGATTATAGGAAATACTGAAGCGCCTACTCCAACACCAGCACCGGAAGAAAAGAAGAAGAATTAAAATTTGATCTATACAAAAACCCACCAATACGGTTGGTTTTTATTTAGTCGAGGCCAAGCTGGATACGAGCCTCGGGACTCATCTTGTCAGGATTCCAAGGTGGGTCAAAGGTGAGTTCGATAGTAACATCTTCTATCTCCTCGAGTTCCATGACCTTATCCTCTATCTCTTTCTGAATCTGTCCGAAGAGAGGGCAGCCAATAGTCGTGAGAGTCATTCTAATGTTACAGATACCCTCTGAATCCACTGTGATTTCATAGATGAGTCCAAGGGCGATGATAGAAACACCGAGTTCTGGATCCAGAACTCGGTCGAGTTGACTCTTCACTTTTTCCTCAAGAGGAGAATGAATAACAAGCATGATTTAGGCAGGGAAAACTTGATTACCATCTGCGTCTTTAATGCGGATAGCACTGACCGGGCAAGCTTGAGCAGCGTTCAGAATAGTCTCCTGATCATCTTCATCTACTGTAGCTAGAATAGCCGCTTTGGCATCATCATCAAGCGCAAAAGAATTAGGAGCCATAGCAGTGCAAGGAGCTGCTCCGATACAAGTGCCACGATCAACCTCGACAGTCCAACCGTTTTTAAGAACAATAGGTCCTGAAGGTTTGAGTTCATCTTTCCAAGCCATATTTTTGAGAGTTATTTATTATACTTCTATTTTACCACGAAGTGCCTTTTTGAGGGTCTCAAGGGAAAGAAGAGCACATTTCATGCGTCCTGGAGAGAGGGTAAGACCAGTCAATCGAAGCACTTCTGTTGGCTCTAGAGCGGCCACTTCCTCCACTTTTTTACCAAGTAATGACTCGTAGAGAAGCGAGGCAGAGGCAAGTGATATAGCACAGCCCTCACCTTCGAAACCAATATGACACAGGGTGTCATCGTCAATAACTAGAGTGAGAGAAAGTTTGTCGCCACAGGTCGGATTGAGAGCAGTCGCTTGATGAGTAGCATTTTCAAGAAGACCAAAATTTCTTGGATTGTGGTAATGATCAAGGATGGTGTCTTGGTAGAGGCTCATGTGAAGATAGGTTGTAGGGAGTAGGTTGTAGTAGGGAAGAGATTAAGACTTGGCGGTGAGGAGCTTGCGTATCTCGATAAGGGCAGTGATGAAGAGATCTATATCTGTCTTATCATTGTAGAGGCCGAATGAGAGACGGGTAGTAGCTGGGAATCCCTGGGCTTTATGCCAAGGTTGAGCGCAGTGTTCGCCAGCACGAATGCAAATATTTCGTTCACCGAGAATAGTGGCGATATCATGTGGATGAATGTCTTTCATAGCGAAACTGAGGATACCAGCTCGACGAGAGTAGTCTCCGCCACCAACGATAAAGACATCATCACCGAAAGTATCCTTGAGACGCTCCTCGGTGTATTTTTGAAGTTTTTGGTCATGACGTATGAAGGTATCGTAGCGTAAGTCGAGCATGAATTGGATAGCTGCTCCAAAAGCGAAGATACCACTAATATTCTGTGTTCCAGCTTCAAAGCACAACGGTGATTCTTTGTAGAGCGTTTCTGGAGTACAAGCATCTAAGACCATACCGCCACCATATACTCGCGGTTGTAAAACTTTCAATATCTGGTATTTCCCATAGAGGATACCGACGCCAGTTGGTCCATAGAGCTTGTGTCCGGAAAAGACCACAAAGTCAGCATCCCATTTTTTGACATCCACGGGTGCATGAGCAATATACTGAGCCGCATCTACCACTACAATGATATGAGGATTGATTTCTCGAATGGTCCGAATCATTTCAGGTACATCCTGGAGAATGCCAGTCACGTTGGAGAGGGCACTGAGGGCTACGATAGCGGTATTTTGATCAACTTTGCGACGAATTTCTTCCTGGGTCAGTATGCCGGTAGGAGTACTCTCAAGCACAGAAAAGTGGGACTTTTTCCTTTTGGCAAGTTCTTTCCAGGGGAGATAGTTGGCGTGATGCTCAAAGTCGGTAACCACGATAGCATCGTCAGCAGTCAAAGAGTCTTCGAGCATGAGGGCTAGCATATTGATACTTCCAGTGGTGCCGCTGGTAAAAATAATCTCCTCAGCACGAGCACTGATAAAGCGAGCTATCAAGTCTCTAATTTTCTCGACATGCTTGGTGGTTTCTTCGGCGAGCGGGTAGAGACCGCGTGAGAGATTGGTACTGGAGAGTTTGAGGTATTCTAGCTCAGCATCGATGACACTCTTTGGTTTGAGGGCGGTGGCAGCACTGTCGAGATAGACCATTTCTGGATAGTTTTCAAAAAAAGGAAAGAGATCTTTATGCATAGAGCAAATGTGTTTTTTGGAAAATTGTTTTTTGGAGAGAGGTTAGTTGTTCGTCGTTGATGCCAAGAGAGGATATATCTTCCAAAAGACTCATGATAAATCCATCTATAAGCATACGGGTACTTTCATCTTTATTCAAGCCGCGAGACTGGAGATAGAAGAGGCTTCCTTGGTTGAGAGGAGCGGCAGAGGCTTTGTGGTGACAGGTGACGTCACGAGGGAGGATTTCCAGGCTCGGTATAGCGGTATGGCGAGCATCTGGACTAAGCAAAAGAGCGCGACTTTCTTGACTTGCATCACTTTCATGAGCTAATTCATCGATATGAATGAGCCCAGTATATGCGACGGTGGACTGATCATGGAGGATGCTTTTGGTGATGACTTGAGAGGTAGTGTGAGGAGCACGATGTAACTGCTTGATATCAAGCGTATAAGAATCTTCCTTACCGAGAAAAAGAGCAAAGATATATGCCTTAGCGTGCTGACCGGCGAGTTCAAAGGTCACTTCACCACTTCTATTGAGCATGAAAAATACACACTGCTCGTTTTCAGTGAGTGTGTAAATGGATTGTTCTTCAGTTGAAATATCTCTAAAGTTCATGATTCTTTATCCTTATTTATCCGATACCACCTTCCATCTCTAATTGAATGAGGCGATTCAATTCGATGGAGTATTCAAGGGGAATTTCTTTGACGACCGGCTCGATGAAGCCATTGACCATCAGGCTCTCTGCCTCTGCTTGAGTGATACCTCGTGACATCAGGTAGAAGAGTTTTTCTTCACCGATTTTTTCGACCGTGGCTTCATGCTCAAAGGTAGAGAGGGGTTCATTGGTGCGTAGAGTAGGGTAGGTATCTGAGCGCGAGATTTGGTCAAGTAAAAGAGCATCACAAACGACAGAGGACTTCGCATTCTTTGCTCCAGGGGCGATATGAACGATACCGCGATATGAAGAACGACCACCGTCTTTAGCAATGGACTTCGAGACCACGCGAGAAGTGGTCTCAGGAGCGAGGTGAAACATCTTGGCACCAGCGTCTTGATGTTGAGACTTCCCAGCATAGGCGATAGAAAGAACTTCACCGCGTGCGCCACGACCAGTCAGATAGACAGCAGGGTATTTCATAGTGACCCCGCTACCAATATTACAGTCTATCCATTCCATCGTAGCGTTTTCTTCGGCACGAGCTCTTTTGGTGACGAGGTTGTAGATGTTCTTGCTCCAGTTTTGGACTGTCGTGTAACGGACACGAGCATTTTTTTTGACGAAGATTTCTACTACTGCAGAGTGAAGTGAGCTTGTAGAGTAAATAGGAGCGGTACAACCCTCAATATAGTGAACATAGCTATCCTCGTCAGCGATGATGAGGGTACGTTCGAACTGACCAAAGGCTTCTGCGTTGATACGGAAATAGGCCTGTAGGGGCAAGTCTACGTGGACACCTTTTGGCACATAAACGAAAGAGCCACCAGACCAGACAGCAGAGTTGAGTGCTGCAAACTTATTATCATGTGAGGGAATGAGGGTGCCGAAGTATTCTCGGACAAGCTCGGGATACTTCTTGTAAGCCGTATCCATATCACAGAAGATGACACCAAGTCGCTCGAGCTCTTTGTTGACACTTTCATAGACAACCTCAGACTCGTATTGAGCAGAGACACCAGCGAGAAATTTCTTTTCTGCTTCGGGTACACCGATGCGGTCGTAGGTTTCTTTGATTTCGTCGGGTAGGTCATCCCAAGATTGAGACTGCCGATCTGTCGCTTTCAAGTAGTAAGTGATGCTATCAAAGTCTATCTGAGAGAGGTCAGCTCCCCAAGAAGGCATTGGTTTTTCTTGGAAGATCGAAAGAGACTTGAGGCGAAAATCTCGCATCCAATCATCTTCTTCTTTGACAGCTGAAATCTCTCGGACGACTTCTTCAGTCAACCCAGTACCTGTTTTATGAACAGAGCGTTCAGGCATAGCAAAGCCAAAACGATAATCATCAAGTTCTAAATCCGGCGTAGAAGTTTTTGACATAGCAATATTAAAGATTTTCAAAGCCTTCACGCTCAATGGTTTCTGCAAGTGCATGGTCGCCAGTAGTAACGAGTACGCCGTTCTTTAAGACAAGGACATGGCTTGGCTCAAGGATAGAGAGAAGCTTGTGTGAGTGAGTGATATAGATAAGAGTAGCTTCTTTAGAGAGGTACTTTTTGAGGAAGGTGGTAATTTGGCGCAAAGCATCGACATCCACTCCAGTATCAATTTCATCAAAGATAGCGACGGCAGGCTGAAGAAGTACGGCTTGCAGGGCCTCTATTTTTTTCTTCTCACCACCAGAAAATCCATCATGAAGAGAGCGTTTCAAGAGCTCTTCTTTGATATTAAGCTCCTTGGTGTACTCTCGGACTTTTTTATGAAGTGTAAGTGCATCCAACTTCTTGCTTGTTACGAGAGTCATACGCAGAAGATCCATCACACTGACGCCGGCAAGTGGGAGAGGATTTTGGAAAGAAAGAAAGATGCCTCGTTTGGCGCGCTCATCCGGAGAGAGGCTGAGTAAATCTCCATCATTCCAGGTCACCACACTTTCAGGCGTTGGAGTGTAATGAGGGTGACCCATCAGAGTGTTACCCAAAGTGGACTTTCCTGACCCATTCGGCCCGAGAAGAGCATAAGTAGTAGCAGGAAGGAAATCATAAGAAATCTTGTGAAGAATTTCTTTGTCTTCAACAGAAACAGTAAGGTTGTTGATGGAAAGCATAGAATTAGGATTGGTTGACAAGTGATGAGAGGGGAATTTTTTTGAGAGTAGTTTCGAAACTTTCTTCAAGTTCACGGAAGATAGCGTTGGTCTGGCAGTGAGTAGGTTGGAAGCAGGGGAGTGTACCCTTTATAAAACTTGGATAAATAGTCAGAGGTCCTTCTAGGGCACTTATGACATCCCAGGCAGAGATATGAGGGCCAGTGAGGATATAGCCTCCTTTGGTACCTCTGGCAGCCTCTACGACATCGTGTTTACGGAGTGTTTGGAGGATTTTCTCTAGGTAAGTCGGAGAAATACCTTCTATCTCGGCAATAGCATGGCTAGAGAGAGGGGTTTTAGCCTTGGCAAGAGCCAAACTCGCTCGGAGACCGTAGTAGGCTTTTTTACTTAGTTTCATTAGATTTTGATAAAATCAGACCAATATTGTCTGATTTATAATACTTAGGATGCTAAGTCTTGTCAAGTAGGGTATGGTATGGTACAGTCGCCTGTTGTCCTAATGGGAGGGCAATAAGTTGAATGGAGGAACATATGTGTCAGAAATGCATTTTTCGGGCACAGAAGTTCCCGAAGCCATTTCTTTCGTTTCGTGCAAGAACGATGAAGTGGGATCGTAATCAGTTCCAACAAGCTGCCCGTGCACTTTGCAAGCATGACCGGAAACGTTTTCATGCTGCACAAAGGCAGTTAAAGAAGAAGTCAGTCACTATCGCGGAATTTCTCAAGATAGGGCTAGAGAGAGGTAGGCCCTTTATGCCTTGGGCTGACCTACTCTTGAATTATGGCCAAGTCTTTCGCACCCCCGACTGCTCAGAGTTCATAACGTTTGATGAGTTTTCGTTGGGGAATTGCTGCGGAATGGCTTATACGGAGTGTAAAATCGAACCAATGATGCAATATGCAGAAGGTTTGTCCTGGGGTTTTCCTGAACACATCAACTATCCGCCTCTGTGGCATGCGTGGAACGTAAACCCTAGGGGAGCAGTGATTGATCTTACTTGGCCGATGAGTCACTGGAACGAATACCTCGGTATCGTGTTTGATCTCGACTGGGTGAAGGAAAATTGTGTGATGGAATGCGGTATCTTTCATCCAGAGAATTGGCCACATAATGAAGAGCGGGTACGCCACTACCTCGCTTTTCAGTGGATGAAGCCTGTCCGCGTACAGCGAGAGAGGGTTGCCCGGTAACAGCTGGGCGACCCTTCTCTTTTTTTCTAAAACTTTCTATACTGAAATATCATCTTTCTCTATTTATGAATTTCTGGGAAAAGCTCGAAAAACCTTTTTTTGTCTTAGCGCCGCTTGCTAATGTGACGGATGCTTCTTTTCGTCAGCATATTATCCGCTATAGCCGGCCAGATGTTATTTGGACTGAATTTGTCTCAGCTGATGGACTCTGTCATCCAGTGGGCCAAAAGGCTCTTCTTCAAGATCTTGTCTTCCAAGAAAACGAGCGACCAATAGTGGCTCAGCTTTTCACTGCTCATCCCGAGAAGATGCGTGAAGCTGCTCGAATAGTAGCAGAGCTTGGCTTTGATGGGATCGATATCAATATGGGTTGTCCGGATAAAAATGTGATGAAGCAGGGTGCAGGGGCGAGTTGCATGAAAGATCCCGACAATGCTGTCGCCCTTATCCAGGCCGCCAAAGAAGGAGTAGAAGATGCCGGTAAGACTATACCAGTCTCAGTGAAGACACGCCTTGGTTTCAACGAAGATGTGCTTGAAGAGTGGTTGCCGAAGCTTCTCTCTGCTGAGCCGGCTGTGTTGACACTCCATGCTCGGACCAAGAAAGATATGTCCAAAGTGCCAGCTAGGTGGGAACGTGTGAAGCGAGCAGTAGAGATACGTGATGAGCTCGGGAGTAAGACTCTTATCATCGGCAATGGCGATGCGATTGATATAGAGGATGCACAGAGCAAGGCAAAAGAATCAGGCTGTGATGGAGTGATGTTTGGACGAGCTGTCTTCGGTAATCCATGGCTTTTTGATAAAGAAAAAAAGAGTATCACAGTAGAAGCAAAACTTGATGCAGCCCTTGATCATACACGAGAGTTTCTCAAATTTTGGAGTGATAGAAAGAGTTTTGAGTTGATGAAGAAATTTTATCGCGCCTATATCAATAATTTTCCACTCGCCAAGGAACTCCGCGTCGAGATGATGATGGCGAAGAATATTGAGCAAGTAGAAAAAGCAGTAGAAAAATTCAAGAGTGAGCATCCGGAGATTTTGTCAGCAGTATCTGAAACCAAATACCTCTTATGAAAATCGCAGTTCTCATATCGGGTGGCGTGGACAGTTCGGTGTCACTCGCCCTTCTTAAGGAGCAGGGCCATGACGTCACTGCTTACTATATGAAGATTTGGCTTGAGGATGAGCTTCAGTTTCTTGGTGAGTGTCCATGGGAAGAAGATCTTGGGTATGTACGAGCAGTGTGCGAGCAGCTCGGGGTAGAACTTCATATCGTGCCATTTCAGAAAGAATACTGGGACAGAGTGGTCAGCTATACCATAGACTCGGTGAAGCAGGGTCTCACTCCTAATCCGGACATGATGTGTAACGCTCGAGTGAAGTTTGGAGCCTTCTATGAGTATCTCGAGAAACAAGGTGATAAATATGAAAAGATAGCCACCGGCCACTATGCTCAAACGGAAGAAATGAATGGCACAACATGCCTCAAAATGTCACCAGATCCTATAAAAGATCAGACCTACTTTCTCTCACAACTGACTCAAGCTCAGCTCCATAAAGCTATTTTTCCTATTGGGAGTTATCCAAAGGAAGAAGTGCGTCGATTAGCAGATAAGTTCTGCCTTCCCAATGCTAAACGCAAAGATAGTCAGGGAATCTGCTTCTTAGGAAAAATACCTTTTGATGAATTTGTGAAGTTTCATCTCGGAGTACAACTAGGGAAACTCATCGAAGAAGGAACAGGAAGAGTACTTGGTGAGCATGAAGGGTTTTGGTACTACACGGTGGGTCAGCGTAAGGGTATCCGACTCTCGGGAGGGCCGTGGTATGTCACGAGGAAAGATGTGGAGCAAAATGTTGTTTATCTTGCCCATGGAGATGTCTACACCAACGAGGCTGTAGATACATTCATAGTTACTAGTCTCAACTGGATCAGCAGTGTGCGTCCGAACAAGACGGAATTACAAGTCAAAGTCCGTCATGGGGAAAAAATGTATCGAGCCACTCTCACATGGACATCGGATGTCCATGTCAGGGTGAAATTGGACGAACCGGACCAAGGAATCGCCGCGGGACAGTTCGCCGTATTCTATGATGGAGAGTATTGTCTTGGAGGGGGAGTGATTGTGTAAAGTAAAAAAGCAAAGTGACAAATGAAAAAAGTATCAAAGAAAACAAAAGAGCGAATACTATTTTTTGAGGACGTTCTCAGTGATTTTTGGCGTAAATCAGGCAGACATGAGCTCCCTTGGCGAAGAAAAAATATCACCGCCTATGAAGTCTGGGTTTCAGAAATCATGCTCCAGCAGACTCAGGTGTCACGAGTGATTGGCTATTACGATCGTTTTCTTGGTAAGTTTCCGACAGTAGAAAAACTCGCCAGCTCTTCTTGGGAAGATTTTCTTCCTTATTATGAGGGGCTTGGTTATTATGCCCGTGGTCGCAATATGTTACGAGCAGCGGAAGTGGTAGCCAGTCAATACAGAGGTGTTTTCCCACGGAATAAAACTGAACTCGAGACATTGCCCGGGGTGGGACCATACACAGCTTCTGCCATCATGAGCTTCGCGTATGGCGACAAGCATCTTGCTTGGGATACCAACCTCAAAAGAGTAGTGGGAAGATTTTTTCTTGGCTCCAAGAAGGCTGAGATTGATGAGGAATGGTTTGAGGGAAGATTTACTATTCCAAGAAAGAAATTGAACGCCATGCTGATGGACTTCGGAAGTAGCCTCTGTGTTTCCAGGCCGAAGTGTGGCGCTTGTCCACTCGCCTCACAGTGTCAGTATTTTCGAGAGCAGGGTAGTCGGGAAAAGCAGGCAAAAAAAGAAAGAGCCCTCTTTACTGAGAGTGAAGCAGAACAGGTAGTAGTCTTCCTTCATGAAAAGCATCAGAGGTATTTCTCAAGTATACTGAAGCGCTATAAGCCGTTTCTTCTCCCTCAAGGCTACACCACTCGAGCAGCGGTGAAGGAGTGGTTTTTGAAGAAGTACGGACTAACTGTAGCAGTGAGACCTCCTCACAAGAAGGTACTCATGCGAGACCAAAAGACTCTTTGGGTACATGCACAAATCTTATCTGGTTCGCATGCTTTCTCGGTGTTTCCCAAGAAAACCATACAAGAGTATGTTAAAATAGAAACAGATAATCCTTAAAAGCAGGATATATGCATGCTCGATCACTTAATGTTGCTTTCTTCTTTCTTCTTCTTTTTGGAGTGGGAATCACCGTCTTCTTCATTTTTCAGCCTTTCATCACTGCTATTATCGCAGCGGCTATTTTGACGACACTTTTGAAGCGACCCTATCATTTCTTTGAGAAACTTTTTCGAGGACATAAGATATCAAGTGCTCTTTTGACCTGTCTTTTGGCGATATTTGCTGTGGTGACACCACTTTTCATCGTTGTTTCTCTGGCGGTGAGCGAGGTGAATACGCTCTATACTCAGATGGAGAATGAAAGCGCTCTTCAAAGTGGACTCAATAATCTTTTTGTTAAAGCTGAGACCACTCCCGGGCTGAGCTTCTTAGTGAACAAAGACACCTTCTCTGAGAAAAAGCTTCTTTCTGATATCTCGAATTTCAGCTCCAATGCAGTTACCTTTCTTCAGACAGCTTACCAGAGTATTACTGGTTTTGTATTGTGGATTTTCATCTTGTTTTTCACTTTGTTCTATTTCCTTATCGACGGCAAGAAAGCCCTTCGCTATCTCATGAACCTGAGTCCGCTGAAGGACGAGCATGACAAGCTTCTTATTCATAAGTTTGTGTCGATGAGTCGAGCTACCTTGAAAGGTAATCTTGTTATTGGTGTGATACAAGGACTGCTTGGAGGCCTGGCCTTTGTCATTGCCGGAGTGCCTTCACCGGCTATTTGGGGAATTATCATGGTCTTTTTCTCAATCATTCCAATGGTTGGTACGGGAGTGATTTGGCTACCAGCGGGTATTATCTTGCTACTTCTTGGTAATATTTGGCAGGGAGTATTCATCTTGGCGTTTGGCTCGCTCATTATTTCATCGGTAGATAATATCTTACGACCGAAGCTCGTCGGTAAAGATACTCAGATGCATCCACTCATGATTTTTTTTGCCACCATTGGAGGTATCTATTTCTTTGGATTGCCAGGCTTCATCATGGGTCCTATCGTTGTCTCACTCTTCATGGCCTTAGGTGAGATATACCAGATAGAGTTTAGTGAACAGTTGAAAGAATATAATAAGGCATAGTATGGTGTGCCATTGGCAGACAATAATGCAGTGTTTTGACCCGATCGCTCTTGCGGTAGGGTCTTTTCAAATCACTTGGTATGCACTTTGTTTTTTGTTGGCGTGGCAGGTGGCCACACAAGTCCTCCTCTGGCTCATCAGAAAGGAAAATTCATCGCTCCTCACTAAAGAAGAGTGGAGTAATCTTTCTTGGGCACTTCTTCTCGGAGGCTTTCTTGGAGCTCGAATTGGTTTCGCGCTTTTTTATGAACCCGTATTTTTTCTGGGGCATCCGAGTAGATTATTGTTACCCTATGATGTAGTGACCGGTACGTGGGTATCAATCCGTGGTATGAGTTTTCATGGAGGAGTAGTAGGGATAGCTTTCACTCTTCTTTGGTATGCTCGATACAAACAGAGAGACTTTTGGCAGCTGACTGATACATTGGCAGTGGTTGCGCCGCTCGTCTCTTTTTTGGGGAGAATAGGAAACTTCTTGAATCAGGAGTTACCAGGAGTGATCACTCGTAGTCATATTGGTATGTATTTTCCAGGAGAGATCGTCTTGCGTCATCCAGTAACGCTTTATAGTGCTTTGGGTGAAGGATTATTCCTCTTTGGTTGGATGCTGTTCTGGCGTAAGCGCATAGCAAGAAGAGGAGGAATGACCATGCTCTACCTTTTTTCTTATGCTCTCGTACGGATAGTGCTAGAAATATGGCGTCAACCAGATCCAGGAGTGGCAATTTTGCTTGGCGTTCTTTCACGTGGACAAGTACTCTCTTTGTTGCTTCTCATCGGAGCATTAGCGGGATGGTTCTGGCTCCGAAAACATGCTACAATAGAGAATACTGAGATACAAACATCTACGCTATGGAATCAAAAAAAGTAGCTATTATTCTTAGCATCGCAGGAGTACTCATCATCGGATTGATTGTCTGGGCAGTGATGGATAGTCGTGCTCAAAAGCAAGCGGCGAGCGTACCTGATGCTAGTACTATCTATTTCTACGGAGAAGAATGCCCTCATTGTAAGCGTATCAATGAATTCTTGCAGTCCAACGACATTGCTTCTAAGTTCACCTTCACCAAGAAAGAAGTGTGGCATAGTCGTACCAATAGCGCCCAGATGAAAGAAAAGGCTGAAGCTTGCGGTCTTGATGCAAGCAAGGTGGGAGTTCCATTTATCTATACAGAGGGGAACAAGTGTTTCTTTGGCGAGCCTGATGTCAAAAAGTTTTTTGCTGAAAAAGCTGGTGTAGCCCTTGATGAAAACAAACCATAGAACGAGTAAAAGAAAATGAAACCAGAGTCATTCCAGTATCATTCCTACGTACTTCCTACACGCAGCAAAGGAAGTCTCGATATTCAAGCCAAGGGTAAGAAGGGAGTTGTCATCCCGGATTATGTTTTATTGCGCGAACAACGAAGAAGAACTTACCTTGTAGCTAACCAACAAGAAGCACGTACACTCGACGGTCTTCGTCGAGAGCGAAAGAACCTACTTGAAAATCTCAAAGAAAAAACAGTTGCCGAAGGTTTCTGGCTTTTTGTTCGTCGAGGTCAACTCTACAGCCGTCGTTTCCGTCGCACTCTCGATCGTCTTATTCCAGAGCTCGGTCCCCGGAAAATGGTCTATGCTTCTCTTACTGGAGGAGTAGTTTTCGGTATTCTCTCAATGGCCCTGATGACACAGTTTCTTGGTAAAGGAGTATTCGCTGATGAGAAAGCTCCAGTGGTGACCGAGGAAAACCAGAAAGTGAATCTGAGCACAGCAGAATATGACCCTCAACAGGATGTCTTCTTCGAGTACTTTGCTGATGCTCAGGATGCTCGTTATGAAGAAAACATTCGTCAAATGGTCAAAGGTTATCCAATAGAAGATATGCTCCCATATATCCTTGAGAAAGACCGCCTCACCGCTGCTTTTCTTATCGGTATTGCCAAAAAGGAGAGTAACTGGGGGAAGCGCGTGCCAGTTTTGAATGGACAAGATTGCTACAACTACTGGGGTTATCGTGGAGTGCGGAGGATGATGGGAACAGGTGGTCATACGTGCTTCAATAGTCGTCAGGATGCAGTAGATACCGTAGCGAAGCGACTAGACAACCTCATTCACTCTGAGCAGCTCAATACCCCAGAGAAGCTCGTGGTTTGGAAGTGTGGTTTCAGTTGCCAGGGGCATAGCCGGGAAAGTGTGCGCAAGTGGATAGCAGATGTCGATATGTACTACTCGAAGTTCATGGAAGAAGCACCGACTGATGCGGGTGAGCCTCAAAAGAAAGAATAGGTGTATCAAAGAGGCGAAAAGCCTCTTTTTTCTTACCGTAATTCTCAGAAAATACTTTATTTAAGCCATATTTTCGTGGCTAAAATGAGGGAAAAAACATGTACTTTGCCTTATACAAGCCATAAAGTAGGCAGTTTTGACCATTGACCATTTTTTGACCATTTGCTATAGTTGCTCTTGCGTCTTAAGGAAGCTTTTCTCTCTACTATAGAGAGATAGGGACTGAGAAACGCTAATCAGTAACGCCACTCTGGAGGTAGATTATTCGTCGCATAATTTCTTATGAGCGATGGTCGACCGGTTTCCAGCAATGTTTGATAAAGCTTGGAGGGCTTGATCGTGAAACAGGGTGGCCAATCTATGAATTTAGAAAACTTTATAAGTTTTTGTCGTGCAACACGACGCCTTGGAGGGAATATTATTTTAAAACAATTTGAAAGACAGGATGCAAGACACAAGTGGGTGTCGTCTTTTACAGCCCTTTCTTTCACCTTTTTGAGTGCTTTTCCTGGCTTGCCAGTCGAAACAGCTCTTTCAGTACCAACCACGGTTGCTACTCAAGTTGAGGCTACCCAGGTTGTTATACCAACAGAAACTCCATCAGATGAGCTTTGTCAGTTCAAGCGGGATCTTCGTGAAATCAAAAAAGCTCATGAAACTACCACACAAGACCAGGAGGTGTTGTGTCAGCAAAAGAGTCAACCAGATACTGAAGTAATTGACCCAAGTATCAAAGAAAATCTTGAGAAACAACTCATCATTGAAGAAGTGACTGAGGGGTCACCTATTCATGCTATGGCAGGCAGTATCGCTCATTTCGATAAGTCTATCGCTGGCCTTTTGGTAGGTATCGCTAAGAAGGAGAGTAGTTGGGGAGAGCATTCTCCAAGTAAGGGTGGGGAGGATTGTTATAACTATTGGGGATACAAAGGAGCTGGCGGCCGAGGTACGGCTATGGGATATGCCTGCTTTGCCTCTCGAGAAGAAGCGGTTGAGACAGTGGGAGCCCGCCTGGAGAAACTAGTAGAAAAACGAGCAAGCTCAGATCCATCAAGACTAGTGACCTCATGGAAGTGTGGTAATAGCTGTGCGACGCACTCCAAAGAAAGTGTCAGCAAATGGGTCAGTGATGTCCATAAATACTACAGTCAGATAGCCTTACAGAAGTAAGTGGCAGAGATGTAACAAAACACCCTCTTATAGAGGGTGTTTTGTTACAGGTTAGAGCATATTTGAGGTATAATAGGAGTATCATTATGTCATGGATTTCATTTGCTGTTCTCGGTTATTTTGGTAATGCCGTCTCGCAGCTGCTCGATAAAATTATTTTGACTGACAAGCATATTCCGCAGCCAGTGGTTTATGCCTTTTATGTTTCATTGTTCAGTCTCTTTTCGCTTATTTTTGCTCCATTCGGATTTGCTTTGATTCCAGCTTTTTTTATAGCCCTCTTTATTTTGTCGGGAGTACTATTCATTATCGGACTAGTCTTTTTCTATGTGGCTGTAAAGAAGGGAAATGTGGCACGGATAGCTCCTCTGGTAGGGCTGATCACATCGCTTACGGTCATTTTGGTGGGAGCTCTTTTCCCACATGTTTTTGGAGAAATTGTTTTTACGCGCACGGTCTTCATCGCGCTTGCTCTCTTGATAGTCGGAGGAATGCTTATCGCCTATGACTTACCGCTCCGTAAGGGTGATACACTTCCCTTGGCTGGTATTATAGCTGGAATCCTCTTGGGTGGCTCGCTATTACTTTTGAAATATGGTTACACCGAAATTAACTTTGTGAATGGGCTTGTCTGGTCTCGACTCGGAATGGTGTTGACCGGTCTTTCATTCTTACTCATTCCTCTGTATCGTAAACAGATTCTCGTTCACCATGAGCCACAGAAAATGAAGAGTAAGCAGAACTTTCTCACACTCGTACTTTTTGTAGTTAACAAGAGTTGTGCAGGAGTAGCTACTTTTCTTATCCTTTACGCTACTAATCTTGGCTCAGTCTCATTCGTTCAAGCCCTGAATGGTCTTCAATATGTATTTCTACTCATTCTGGCGATACCACTCAGTATGCGCTTCCCGCAGATATTTGGTGAACACTTGGGATTCTGGGATTGGGCGCAGAAAGTGGCCGCACTTGTTATTATCGGACTTGGTTTCTGGTTCATGAGTCTCGGAGGAGTCAGTATTATCTAAGACAAACACATGCATATCATCAAGAAAATACTGATAGCTCTTTTTTTCATCATAATGCTCTTCTTTGCATATCTGAACTTACCTGGGCCAAAGCCGCGAGAAGATGTGGTTCTTGGAATGACTTTTTCACCACGTTACGCAGCAGGGTTAGGACTAGACTGGAAGGAGGTCTATACAGCCATGCTTGATGATCTTCAGGTCAGAAAGCTCCGAGTTTCTCTCTATTGGGATTTAGCTGAGCCACAGAAAGATCGGTACGATTTTTCTGAGCTTGACTGGGAGTTGCAGGAGGCTCAAAAAAGAAATGCAGAAGCGATTGTAGCTGTAGGGCTGAAGGTACCTCGCTGGCCAGAGTGTCATATCCCAGAATGGGCTAAGGAAGATGAGGCCTTACGAAGAAGGGAGATGCTTGAAATGATAGAGTTGACGGTCAAACGTTACAAAGATAACAAGGCAGTTACGACCTGGCAGGTAGAAAACGAGCCGTTCCTACCATTTGGTATCTGTCCCAAGTTTGATCCGTATTTTCTAACGAGTGAAGTTGCTTTGGTTCGTCAGCTTGATCCGAGCCGACCAGTCATTGTCACGGATAGTGGCGAACTGTCTCTCTGGTATAAGGCAGCGCGAGAAGGGGATGAATTCGGAACCACGCTGTATCGACATATCTACCAGAAGCGTCTCGGCTACGTGACGTACCCTATTGGACCGAACTTCTTTCGAGTTAAAGAGTGGTGGACGAGACTTCTCTCTCAACAAGAGCACTTCATGGTGATTGAACTTCAGGCTGAGCCCTGGGCCAATGGGTGGGTTGGTACAGTACCGCTCCAAGAGCAGTTTATTACTATGGATGAAAAGAAGCTGGTAGAAAATGTTGATTATGCACGCAGGGTGGGCTTTAAGGAGATTTATCTTTGGGGGGTAGAGTGGTGGTATTGGCTCAAGGTAAACAAAGATTACCCGGCTCTTTGGGAGACAGGCAAGATACTGTTTGCAAAATACCATGGCTAGAGAAATTGTTTTGGTCGCGCATGATATCCGGAGTGCTCACAATGTGGGCGCCTTCTTTCGTACAGCTGATGGAGCAGGTGTAGCAAAAATATACCTAACAGGCTATACGATGACGCCGTCTACCAAGAAGTATCTTCTTACTCAAGCAGAAAAACAAATCAAAAAAACAGCTCTAGGGGCAGAGAAGTCCATGCCTTGGGAAAAACGAGAGGACGTACTAGCACTTATACAAGAACTAAAGAATAAAGGCTTCTATTGTTGTATGCTAGAGCAAGATCAGAGAAGTATCCCTTATAATAGTGAAGAGCTCCAGCAACATCGAAAAATCGCTCTTTTGGTAGGCAATGAAGTTGAGGGGGTTTCCGATGATGTATTGAGAGAAGGGGATGCTATACTAGAGATACCGATGCGTGGAACCAAGAATTCACTGAATGTGTCAGTAGCTACAGGCATCGCCTTATATGCACTCCAAGACAATACAAGATAAAACAAGTATGCCAGAAAAAAACAAAGAAGTTGTCAAAAAAATAGCTATCTTCGACATTGACGGTACTATTTTCAGAAAAAATCTTCACTTTGAGCTTATTAACGAATTGGCTTGGCTCAAGATTTTCCCTAATGAAGTACGGCATCGATTGACCGAGCTGTACTCGAGTTGGATAGAGCACGAAGGTACATATGAAGACTACCGTCGGGCTCTGGTCGATCTTTACGCACTCCACATCAAAGGTTGTCACCAAGAAGATGTGAAGAAGGCTGCAGCTATGGTCATCCCGTTTCATGCTAAGCGCACGTATGTTTTTTCTGAGGCGTTAATCAAGAAACTCCGAGAAGAAGGATATCACCTTCTTGTCATTTCTGGCTCACCACTTGAGATAGTGGAGGAGTACAACAAGCAGTATCTGCAGTTCGATGGAGTCTACGGAAGCGTCTATGAGACTGACGAGCAAGGAGTGTATACTGGAAGAGCTATCTTTGAGCCGTCTCGTATGAAAGATAAGGTGGTGGAAAATTACCTCAGTGAGCATGGCCTTGGTCTCGAAGGTTCTTACGGTATAGGTGATACAGAGTCAGACGGGAGCTTCTTGCGCTTAGTGGAGAATCCCATTGCTTTCAATCCCAACCAAAATCTCAAGGCTATGGCCGAAAAAGAAGGCTGGAGAATAGTAGTCGAGAAGAAAGACGTTATTTACGAAATCAACTAATATGGGTGGTCACGCCAAAAAGAAAAAAGTCAGCCTCAATGACCGTATTGATAAGATGCTCCGGAAGACGCTCTGGCTCTGGTTGCCTTTTTATGCTTTCTTTGATCTTATTCAAGAGATTGGTCACAAGAAGCATCACTAAGAGAGATATTATGGAGGGAATAGTTCGTTTTTTACATTATTTTCCTTGGGGGAAAGCACTTCTCCTCTGGATGCTTATTATTTTTTATTTCTCCTCACTACCTGGCTCACCGTATCCGTTTGATGCCACTACGGGATACTACATCGAGCGTAAGGGAGCTCATCTTGTTGAGTACTTTGTTTTTTTCCTTCTCGCGTACGGTCTTATGCGCCGCTGGTACCCAAGAGAGAGGTTCTCGCTTCTGGGAGTGTTAGCGGTCTTTGTAGCAACACTCTACGGTATTACTGATGAACTCCATCAGTACTTCACCCCTTTTCGGGGAGCGAAGATAACTGATGTGGGCATTGATACTATAGGAGCACTCTTGGCTTTTGGCGTTCTCGCACTCTATCGACATTTTTTTTATCGCAGTACCAAAAAACCCCTCGAATAGAGGGGTTTTTCTTTAGTGTGAGCAGAAGACTATTTCACTTTTTCTACAAACTTAGCGAACACTTCTGGATTTTCGACAGCCATCTCTGAGAGAACCTTACGGTCAAGAGTGATACCTTTTTCTTTCTCCAAGTGAATGAAGCGAGCGTAGGTCAATCCGTGAAGGCGAAGGGCATTATTGAGACGAATGATCCATAGGCTACGGAAGTCGCGTTTCTTGGCGCGACGGTCACGGTGAGCATATTTGCCAGCCTTGATAACAGCTTCTTTGGCCTTACGGAAAAGATTTTTGCGTCCCCAGCGAAAACCCTTGGCTTGTTTGAGAACATTCTTGTGGCGTTTTTTGGTTTGGATACCTCGTTTAATTCTGGTCATACAATTCTTGTCGGTTGATTATTCTGATTAGATGGCCATGGCCTTCTTGATGTTCTTAGCTACTGCTGGGTAGACATCATTGTCATTACGCTTGTCACGACGCTGGTTGCCAGTAGCACGAGTGTTGTGGTGGTTCTGACCAGTGGCACGAGTCTTCAGTTTGCCACTACCGGTAACACGGATTTTTTTAACAAGTGATTTTTTCGTCTTCTGCTTCATAGGGTTATTTATTCTGGGGCAATTAGTGTAGTGAATCCTTTAGGTCCTCGTTTGATTTCTTCTTCTGTTTTGAAAGGGATAGTAATGCTTTTCGTGAAGAGTTGGAGGTTTTCTTTCGCTTTATCATTCATAGCCTTTTCGCGTCCGCGCAGGATGATTTCGATACGGACTTTGTGTCCTTTAGTGAGAAATTTCTCAGCCTGACCTTTTTTGAAGAAGAGATCGTGTTTGTCAGTACGGAAGCCGATGCGAATACCCTTAGTGTCTACCTTTTTCTGCTTCGCCTTGGCTTGCTGGTCCTGCTTGGCCTGCTTGTACTGGAGCTTGCCATAGTCAGTAATCTTACAGACAGGGGGCTTAGCGAGAGGGGAGACTTCTACGAGATCTGCCTCTTGTTCCTGAGCGATGAGTATCGCGTCAGCCACTGACATGAGTCCGCGGTTTTCGCCATTGATGTCGATAACCATAATCTCAGGGGCTATAATTTGCTCATTTAAGCGCAAACGAAGCTTTACCTGTTCTTTTGGTTTGGGTCGATTGTGACGTCTTCTTCTCACGAAAATTGTTGTTAAATGTGGAGTTGATGGGAATTGCACCCATGTCCAGATCATGTTTTTTCAAAATATTCTACAAGCGTAGTCTCTTTTGGAGTGACCACCAAGAATGAAAAAAGAAACAAAACTTCTTAATGGTTCTTTCTTTTGCAATACGACTGATGTTGTAAAAAAAGTGAAAGCAACGAGTCGTCTCGATGATTATGACACCAGCTGTCCTTATCGAGAGTCAGTAAGCTGATGGCTTTGCTTTAATTAAGCAAGAGCAAGAGCATAAGAGGGAGCAAATGCGTTAGCAAATGCGCTCTTTGTCTTTGAGATGAGGTTTGCAATTATCATCATGAGGACGAGATTTACGACCATATCCTCAAGGTCGGCTTGCCTATTTTGAAAGTACACGCTGTCGAGTCTAAACAACCCCGCACCACCCACCCTACGAGTGGTTGAGATCGAAACCTCGCGCACAAGTAACATGAGTAGTGCATGATTGTCTAGCTGTATTTCATCACCTTACGCATACTTCTTTCAGCATCACGTTTGGCGATAGTTTGGCGCTTGTCATGGGTCTTTTTTCCCTTTCCAACGGCAAACTCAACCTTCACAAGTTGTTTCTTAGTATACAAACGAATTGGCACTAATGTCAAGCCTTCAGTGCGGAATTTTCCGATAAGAGAGCGAATTTGGCGTTTGCGGAGGAGGAGCTTTCTTGGACGGGTATCATCATGAGAGGTGTCCTTGTGAGCGTGAGCGTAGCGGGGGATGAGAGCATTGGTTAGCATTAATTCTTCTCCTTTGACGGTCACAAAGCTCCCTTTGAGGCTCGCATGGCCGGTTTTGACGGATTTGACTTCAGCGCCAGTCAATACCAAACCAGCCTCGAAGCGCTCTCCAAGGGTATAGTCAAAACTCGCGCGTTTGTTGGTGGCAATAGTAGTCATGGTTTTGGACACTGAGTACGACTATAATTATAGCATACTTTAGCTATTTTTGCAATAGTAACCATATTCTCATAAGAGGTCTGGATTTTTTGTCCCATTTTGCTATAATAGGCTTCATGAAAAAGAACACTACTCACCATCTTCGTAACCATCTCTCCAAGGAACAGGCTCTAGCTAAGGTACATGCCGAAAAGTTCGATCGTAAGGTCATTTCTTTCTATCGCTATGTGCGTATTGCTGATCCGCAGGCACTTAGGAATGAGCTTTTTGCTGAATGGCAAGCATTAGGATGTCTTGGTCGTATCTATGTTTCTCAAGAGGGTATCAATGCTCAGATGTCTGTACCAGAGCATAATTTTGAGATGTTTCAGGAACTTCTGTATGCTCGCCCAGCCTTTAAGAACATCCCTTTCAAGGTAGGAGTAGAGCAGGCGAATGATGCTTTCTGGAAGTTGACCATTAAGGTGAAGCATCAGATAGTCGCTGATGGTCTCAAGCCAGATGAGTATGATGTCACCAACGTCGGCACGCACCTTTCTGCAAGAGAGTTTAATAAGAAGATAGATGAGGGCGTAACAGTGGTAGACATGCGCAACAACTACGAAGGTGCTATTGGTCGTTTCGAAGGTGCTATCGTACCAGATGCCTACACCTTCCGTGAAGAGCTCCCCATGACCGCCGAGCTTCTCAAAGGTAAAGAGGACGAGGAAGTGCTTCTCTACTGCACCGGGGGGATACGCTGTGAAAAAGCCTCAGCCTACTTGAAGCACAAAGGATTCAAAAAGGTCTATCAACTCTTAGGTGGCATTATTGATTACAAACGTCAAATTGAGAAGGAAGGACTGCCGAGTAAGTTCAAAGGCAAGAACTTTGTCTTTGATGAGCGTATGGGTGAGCGCATCACTGATGATGTCTTGGGTACTTGCTACCACTGTGGTGTTGCTTGTGATGACTATATCAACTGTAAAGAAGAAGCCTGCAACCTCCTCTTCATCGAATGTGAGGAGTGCCTCAAGAAGAATGAGGGGTTTTGTGGAGATGCCTGTAAAGAGGGAAAATTTGTTCCACCGAAAGAAAAAGGAGATGCTAAGTACCGTCGCAGTATAGGTCTTTCCCAGGAGTAGAAAATGGGATAGGCTAAAGAGTATGAAACAAGGTATTGCCATAAAAATAAAAGATGTGCTCGAAAGTCTTCAGCAGGCAGGTACTTTGCCTGCTTTTATCTTGCCGGAGATTACAGTAGAGACACCGAAAGATGAGCAGTTTGGGGAATATACTTCTAATATAGCTCTTGTTATCAGAAGAGAAATAGAAACAAACCCAAGAGAGGTAGCAAGTAGTATCGCTCAAAAATTAACTGATGATTTTGCTCGGGTAGAAGTGGCTGGACCAGGGCATCTCAACTTTTATCTTAAAGAGATTGATTTTTCGACTGTAGTGGAGAAAGTATTAAAAGACAGAGAATCCTTTGGCTCTTCTCATATCGGACAGGGAACTAAGATGAATATCGAATTTATCTCTGCAAACCCAACGGGCCCACTCCATCTTGGTAATGGCCGCGGAGGATTTTATGGGGACTCGCTTTCACGACTTCTTCGCAAGTGTGGCTTTGAGGTAACCAACGAATACTATATCAATGACGCTGGTGAGCAGGTGACGAAGTTGGGTCACAGTGTTATTGGTGACTCAGAGGCAGTCTATGGCGGAGAATACATCGAGGAGCTGCGTACCAAGATGGGAGATATTTCCGATGACGCTTGGGAAGTAGGAAAAGAAGCAGCAGCACTTATTGTAAGTGATTATCTCAAGCCCACTATCGAGAGTGGGATGCAGATACGATTCGATGTCTGGACTTCGGAACGAGCACTGGTTGAGTCAGGAGTAGTAGATCGAGCAATCGAAAAACTTCGAGAGCAGGGGCGGGTGTACGAAGACGGAGGAGCTCTTTGGTTGAAGACAACAGATCTTGGTGATGACAAAGATCGAGTGCTCATCAAAAGTGATGGTAATAAGACCTACTTTGCCTCTGAATGCGGCTATATCCTTTCGAAGTTAGAGCGAGGCTATGATAGTATCATTGAGATTTGGGGAGCAGATCATCATGGATACGTAAATCGTTTCAATGTGGTACTTAAGGCGTTGACTGGGGATGAGAGCAAGAGCGCGACTTTTCTTTTGATGCAACTCGTGAAACTGATGAAAGATGGTGAAGAAGTGCGAATGAGTAAGCGCGCTGGGAATGTCGTCACTATCGATGAGCTTATCGAGCGAGTAGGGCATGATGTGACACGATTCTTCTTTCTTCAGTATTCACCAGATACGCATATGACTTTCGACCTTGGCTTGGCTGAGGAACGTTCGCAGAAAAATCCGGTCTACTATGTTCAGTATGCGCACGCTCGTATGGCGAGTATTCTTGAGAAGGCCAAGAATGAAGGCTACGACTATCAAGCTGCTGACCTCACTCTCCTCACTCACGAAAAAGAACGTTCTCTCATTCGAGAGATGCTCACGTTTCAGGACGTCATTGAGTTGGCTGCTACGGAGTCTGCACCACACCGCCTCCCACAGTTAGCTATTCGCTTGGCTGATAAATTTCACTCATACTACGGAGCTTGCCAGGTGATAGATGGAAACGCTAAAGAGCTTTCCGAGGCACGTCTCGCTTTGGTAGCGGCTACTAAGATAGTACTTGGTGAGACGCTCAGACTGATCGGGGTCAGCGCTCCAGAGAAAATGTGAGTGTAGCTCACTCTGAGCAGAGTCGAAGAGTATATAAAAAGATAACCACTAAAATAAAGGAGTATTTATTATGCCGTTACCGAAGAAATACAGAGAAAAATATAAAGCCAAACCAAATGGAGGGGAGCAAGCTACTTTCTTCATGTTCAAGGTGGTTGGGTTGACGGTCCTTTTCTTTGCTATTGGTATCGGAGCAGATATTTATCGATTTTTCATTCGTTAGTTATGCCGAACATCACTCTCTACCTTGTACGCCATGGTCAGTCAGAGTCTAACACTCTTTCTTTATTGAGTTCATATCCAGAAATACCAGGCAGTACCGTGAGACATCTGACGACGAAGGGGGTAGAGCAAGCCAAGGCAGCTGGAGAGCAACTGAGCAAAGAGGCTGTCACTGTCATTATCGCTTCACCACTCACAAGAACCGTGGAGACAGCTATGCTCATTAGTGAGGCTACGGGGGTACCTGTCTTTCAGGATGTGCGCTTGCGAGAGACTGACTTCGGTATCTATAATGCTCGGCCTTCTCGAGAGTTCTTTCAAAGGTATACCAAACCAGAAGAGAGAATAGAGACAGATGGCGCCGATGGAGTAGAGAGTACGCTCGGGATGCGAGATCGAGTGGAGAGTATCCTCCAGGATATCGCTCGAGAACTTCCGGGACAAAAGGTGGTCTTAGTGTCACACGCTGATACGTTGGAACAAATCCACGGAAGAATACTGGGCGAGAGTGTGTATGACAGCGCTATTGGATGGTCACCTGCGACTGGCTCAGTTACGAAGTTGGAATGGGAAGGGGTCTAGTATGAAGATTGTTTTTCTGAATTGTTGGGATGCTACCATGAGTGAGAATTTAGCACGCTTTCTTCTTAAGCACCGAGAAGATGCTGATATCTTTTGTTTTCAAGAAGCAGAAGAGAAGTTTGTTGCTTTAGCAGAGACTCACCTGGAGAATTTTACTTTGAGAAGTGTTACCACAAGAGGTTTTCGACAGGAAAGAGATAACTATACCAATAATACCTATATACAAAAGAATCTCATTGAGACTCAATCACAAGCACTCTTGGTTCACGAAGAAGGTTGCGGAGTGGGGTTATATAGTGAAATAGGAGATGGAGATAAAAAGCTTTCCGTAATTAATTTTCACGGACAGTGGCAACCTGGTACTAAGGTAGATACAGAGGTGCGCCTGAAACAATCACGGCTGTTGCTCGAGTTTTTGAAAGACAAAAAGAAGCCTCATATAGTTGGGGGCGACTTCAATCTTCTCTTGGATACTGAGAGTGTGCGAATGTTTGAGGAGGCGGGGTATAGAAACTTGATTAGAGATTTTGACATTAAGACGACACGGAATCAGATTTCTTGGGATATGTGGCCCGATCTTCCTAAGCAACTCTGGGCTGATTTTGTTTTTGTTTCACCTGATATCAAAGTGAAGAGTTTTGTGGTGCCAGAAGACGATGAATCATCAGATCATCTCCCGATGATTCTCGAGGTTGATTTGTAGGGAAAGTCTTGCTAGTATGGAGCTACAAAGGCCTTGAAGAGATAATCACCTCTGAGTCCGTCTATAGTTCACTCTATAGCCGAGACAGGTCACGGGAAGAAATCATTCGAGAGTAGAACCCGTCGCAAGCGTAGCGTAAAGCGTATAATGAAGGTTCGCCAGCTGGCGGATAAAGTAAGGTGGTACCATGCTGAACTCGTTGAAGCATCCTTAACACAGGCGTGTTAAGGATTTTTTGTTTTTATAAGTTTATGAGTATAGAACAAGTAGGAAATAATATAGTCGATCTGGCAGCTGCCCGTCAGCAGCGTGATCAGAGCAAAGAAAAGAAAGCAGAGGAAAAAGATTTCCTTTTAGCATTAGAGAAGTACAAGGCTAAATTTGAAGGTCTCAATAAGAGTTTTCAAGATATCCTTGATGATCCCAAAATTGCAGGAGAGGATAGGGTAGTAGTACGACGCCAGATAGAGGGAAACAAGAATGAGATAGTGCGAATTCTCTTTACGATGAGTCGGTATCGCTCATATGATGAGCAACTACAGAAGATAGAAAGACTTTTGAGAATCTTTCACAGCATTGGAGGTGAAACACGAGAAAGAGTCAATAGAAGCTTGGATAATCTCCTTCTTCAGCTTGAAGATTTTCGTAAGGTTTTTATAAACTATGGTATATCAGAAGAGGCTGAAAAAGTAGCTGTGCTTAAGGAGAGAATCAGTAGGGGGCTTCTCGAGAATGATAAAAGAATTGACAATGTTAGCGATCGAGGGCTTCAATCAGCAGAACAAAAGGATGCATTTGCCACTGATGTAGAGTTATTCGAGTCGTTGCTCTCTAAGATGAAGCCTGAAGGAGAATATGACCTGGGTCTTGTGGAGGAAGCTAAAAGAGTCATTGAAGATTTTTCAGAGTATGTAGACGCATTCAGAGCTTTTGGAGCCCTCGATAAACTCGAGCAGTATAGAAAAATGCATGATACTTTGACCGAGGCATTGGCTCAGTATGAGAGACGTGATACATCAAATGAATAACTATGAAAAAAGTAGACGCACAAATGAATTTCCCGAAGATGGAGCAGGCAGTGCTTCGATATTGGAAGGAGAATCATATTTTTGAAAAATCAGTCGGACCAAAGGGAGAAAGGCCAGAGTTTGTTTTCTATGATGGACCGCCTTTTGCTACTGGTTTGCCTCATTACGGGCATCTCCTACAGAGTATCGTGAAGGACATCGTACCTCGCTATAAGACGATGCGAGGATTTCGTGTCGAACGGAAGTGGGGCTGGGATTGTCACGGACTTCCTATCGAGAACCTTGTAGAGAAAGAGCTTGGTTTCAAGAACAAGAAAGATATCGAAACTTATGGTATCGACAAGTTCAATGACGCTTGTCGTGGTAAGGTGCTTGAGTATGCGGAGGATTGGAAGATGTATATAGAACGCCTCGGACGTTTCGTGGATATGGAGAATCCATATTTCACCATGTCAAAGGAGTACATGGAGAGTGTCTGGTGGGTATGGAAAAGCCTCTGGGACAAGGGACTCATTTATGAGAGCTATCGCACGATGCACATCTGTCCGCGCTGTGAAACAACTTTGGCTCAGGCAGAAGTGAGTGAAGGGTATAAGGACGTGAAAGATTTAGCAGTCACTGCGAAGTTTGAGGTGGACCAAACCGAAGCAGACGACGTAGCTATCGCACTGATTCGTCAGGAGGATAAAATCCTGTTTGTGTATCAAAAAGAAGAAGAACAGTATTTTTTTGTCGGCGGAGGGGTAGAGCAAGGAGAAAGTCTTGAAGAGGCATTGGTACGTGAATGCCGAGAAGAGCTCGGTGTGACAGTCAAAACAGGCAAGAAACTCTACCAGAGTTTCCGAATATACCAGGGGCGACTCAAGAGATTGCATGTTTTTGAGACGGAGATTGTTTCTGGTGATCCAGCTTTACAGGAAACACAGCACACTGAGTTGGTATGGCGTACACCTTCACCAGCAGAAGACTTGTACAAGGACTTAGAAATGAATCGTTTCAACCTTGCTTCTGAAGGAAGAATGCCTGCTCAAATAGAAAAGATATCCTTCTTGGCTTGGACGACCACACCGTGGACGCTGCCAGGAAATGTCGCACTCGCAGTGAATAAAGAGATTGGATATGCAATGGTGTATTCAGATCGCTTCCCAGAAGAGCTTCTCGTGGTAGCAAAGGAAAGATTAGAGTTGCTCTCTCGGGAACTCGGTGAATATGTCGTGGTCTTTGTGCAAGCAGGTGATCAACTCCTGGGGACAAAATACGTACCACCATTCAAAGATTACTTTGATCAGAAGGAGTTGGAAAATCATGAAAATGGTTGGAAGGTGTATCACGCGGATTTTGTGACGACAGATATGGGTACGGGTATTGCTCATGAAGCGCCGGCTTTTGGAGAAGATGATATGCTTCTTGGAAAACAGCATCACCTTCCATGGGTACAGCATGTGAAGATGGATGGAACTATCAAGGCTGAAGTCAAAGAATTCGCCGGTATGCAAGTGAAGCCGATAGACAATGCACAGGCTTTCGACGTAGAAATCATCAAGGCATTGGCAAGTAGGGGTCTTTTATTCAGTAAGGAAAAATATGAGCATAGCTACCCACACTGCTGGCGCTGTGATACACCACTCCTCAACTATGCAACCAGTAGCTGGTTCGTCGCCGTAGATAAGATAAAGCCCGAGCTTTTGAAGAATGCGGAGTCAATTCATTGGTCGCCGGAGCACGTGAAAGCAGGAAGGTTTGGGAAGTGGCTCGAGGGAGCACGTGACTGGTCAGTCAGTCGTCAGCGGTTTTGGGCGAGCTGTATACCGCTGTGGGTTTGTCAGAATGGTCATCAAGAAGTAATCGGTTCTGTCAGAGAATTGGAGAAGAAAAGCGGACAGCAAGTAGATGACCTTCATAAGCACACAGTTGATGCGTTGACTTGGTCATGTAGTACGTGCGATAGCGTGATGAAACGAGTACCAGATGTACTTGATACGTGGTTTGATAGTGGTTCGATGCCATACGCGAGCGAGCACCATATGAGAGAGGGTACAAATGAGCGCTTCCCAGCTGACTTCATTGCTGAGATGGTAGAACAGACGAGAACATGGTTCTATTATCAGCATGTCCTCGGTACTGCTCTCTATGATGAGCCAGTTTTCAAAAACGCCATAGCAACGGGGGTCATCTTGGCAGAAGATGGCAAAAAAATGAGTAAAAAGCTCCAGAACTACCCAGATCCGATGCAGATCATCGATACGTATGGAGCGGATGCTCTTCGTATGTATATCACTACCTCGCCAGTCGTTAGTGCGGAGAATCTCAACTTCTCTGAGAAAGACCTACAGACGATGGTCAGGAATACTTTTCGTATGCTTTGGAATTCCTACTCGTTCTTTACGACGTATGCCACAATAGATAATTGGCAACCAGCACCACATGTGCATGTACCTAAAAATATCCTTGATCAGTGGATTCTCGCAGAGCTTCAAATATTGATACAAGGAGTAACAGAAGACCTAGAGAATTATGATTTAGCAGTGGCAGCCCGGAAGTTTGCACCATTTATCGATGACCTTTCGAATTGGTATATTCGTCGTAGCCGTAAGCGTTTCTGGAAGAATGAGAATGATGGTGATAAAGAAGAGGCTTACCAAACTCTTTACACTACCTTGGTTGAACTCTCTAAATTAATGGCGCCATTTGCACCGTTCATAGCAGAAGAAATGTACCAAAATCTTACAGGCAAAGAGTCGGTGCATTTGGCAGGATGGCCTAATGGAAAAATAGGCGGAGAAAGAATTGTGCAGGAAATTATTCTAGACATGAAAGTCCTCAGAAAGTTGATTACAGAAGGTCTTGATAATCGAGCAATAAAAGTAAGGCAGCCTCTTGCTAAAGTCACTATCAATGTCTTGTTATCAGAGGAGCATGAAGCAATTCTCAGAGATGAGTTAAATGTGAAAGAAGTATTGATAGATACTAACCAAAAAGAGAGCATAGTCGTTGACACCAATCTTACCCCAGAACTTATCTTAGAAGGTCAGGCACGCGAAATCATTCGTGCCATCCAAGAAGGTCGTAAGAAAGCTGGGTTCAATGTCGAAGATCGTATAGTGCTTGGTTACTCAGGTAAAGAAGATGTATTTGCAGCGCATCAAGATGAGATAGCTCGAGAGGTATTGGCTACGGAAGTGCAGATAGGTGAGCTTACGGGTGCCGAGTACTCCAATACAGTTGATATTGAAGATATCTCATTCACCTTTTGGCTCAAACGAGTATGAGTCGAGTAATCATTTTTTGTGGACTGCCTGGTACCGGGAAAACTACCCTGGCCACCTCAGTTGCTAAAAAAATAAATATAGTGTGCCTACATAAGGATGTAATCAAAGAAAGCCTCTATGATTTGTATGAGGGCTCTTCTTTAGAAGAGAGTAAGATACATGGTCGCAAGAGTATAGCTTTGCTTGTTGGTTTAGCAGAAGATAATATTCAAAACGAAGTAGATATCATTCTCGAGTCACCATTTAATCATCCAGATAATCCGAAGTTATTTCAAGAGTGGATTGATATGTATGATGTAGACCTTAGGGTGGTCATACTTTCTGTATCAGAAGAGGAACGTCTCAGAAGAATGCTTACGAGAGAGCGTCATGCGAGTCATCATGACGAACAAAGATATCATGAGGGGGGACTGCAGCAGCAGGACTTTGACTACTCTGTTATGCCTGGGAACAAACTATTTTTAGATACAGACGAATCAACAGACTCATTAGTTGAAAAGATACTCGACTTCTTGGAGGGAGCTTAGTCTCACATTTTCCATTTTACTTTTGACATTGTTAAGACATGGAATATCGTTATACCGCTATTGTGCTGAGCAAGAAAGAAGTTGGGGAGACAGACCGTCTCTACACTCTCTATACTCGTGAGCAAGGGAAGATACGAGTGATGGCTAAAGGCGTCCGCAAACCAGAAGCCAAGCTTGCTTCTCAGTTGGAGAGCTTCACTGTTGTCTCGCTTATCATCAATAAGACGAAGGGCATAGGCAAGATTACTTCGGCTGTAGTGGAAGAGATGTTTGCTTCTCTAAGAGGTGACTATGAAGCACTTCTTTCGGTCTCACAAAACATGAGTATTCTCGAGCGCTTCGTCGATATGGATGAGAGCGACGAAGAGCTTTATGACCTGATGACGCAGTACCTTGAAGAAGGAGAAAGACTTGTTAACGAAGGACAAAAAGAAAGAATGCGTCTTTTGTCGCAAGTATTTCTCTTTCAGTTGTTTAGTCATCTTGGCTACCACATTGAAGCAGAGACTTCGGTCCACTCTGGGCAGAGGCTTGTGCAAGGGGAAAGGCATTTCTTTAGTCCTCGGGCAGGCGGAGTCATCACCGAAGCAGAAGCCAGTGAACTCAAGGAGAGTTTCTATATCCAAGAAAACACTATCAAGCTAATGCGTCTCTTCGCTACTAATAGGCTTGGAGCGTGTCTCAAGCTCAAGCTAAGTGATAGCGATCTTCGTGAACTTGAAATGGTGACGAGACGCTTCGCTGATTGGATTGCACACTAGCGTTTCTTTTAGGCTTTAGTTTTGCTACTATAGAGGTACAGAAAACAAAAATCCAATGAGTCTTGAAGATTTAAATGATCAGCTCCATAGCCGTGACAGCCACCTGGATAAGGCTCGTTTCGGTATGCATGAAGAACACACAGAGGAGGAGCTCAGTAAAGAACGAGAAGCCTTCCAAAAAAAAGAAGAGTGGCAGAGTCCGACACAGGAGATATATCTTGTCAGTCCTGATGTAGCCAAGGCACGTAAGAAGAAACTCGTGATAGCCGCGTGGTCAGTGGGAACACTAGTCGTACTGGGTACAGCGGCTTTTGTTGGTTACCTCTATCTCAAGAGACAGAGCGCTGTGAGCGTCTCGGTGACTGGGCCAGCGAGTGTCGCTAGTGTAGAAGAGGTGGGCTTCAAAGTGAACTATGAAAATCAGAGTTGGAGTGAGGCAGACAATGTGACTCTGACACTGACTCTGCCGGAGAGTTTTCGTATCAAAACAACACCAGAAATGAAAATGGTAGGTAAGCGAGTCGAGATTTCCCTTGGGGCACTTCCTCGCGGTATCACTAAGACCTTGCCACTGAACGGTCAGTTTTATGGAGGGAAAGGCGAGAAAGGTACTATTGAAGCTGTCTTGCGCTATACCCCTAAGGGTACGAGTAGTCAGTATGAGACCAAATCACAACTTGAGGTAACACTGGCGACGTCGCCACTCCTCTTCGAGGTGAGTGCGCCAAGTGAAGTAGCGAGTGGGCAGGCAGTAGACTACGTGATTAACTATGAGAACCAGAGTCCAGAGATATTTCATAACCTGCGAGTCATCGCCATGTATCCTGAGGATTTTCAGTATATTTCTTCTGAGGGAGCGACTGTAGAAAGTAATAATACTTGGCTACTCGCTGACCTCAAGCCACACCAAACAGGCAAAATAGTCATCCATGGAAATTTGGGCGGCGTCAAAGAAAGTGCCAAGACCTTTACTGCCAAAATAGGGATTCTTCAGGGAGATAACACGCTCCTGACGTATAACACCATCGAGAAAAAGACTCAAATCATCGGAACACCGCTCACTATCAGTCAGCTGGTCAATGGGAACAACGATGCAGTGGTTAATCCAGGTGATACTCTTCGCTATACCCTCAAGTATAAGAATGACTCAGTCATTGGTATGCGTGACGTCATCGTGATGCTTGGTATTGATACCAATTTCCTAGACGTGTCTCGTCTTGAGCTCACGAATGGTTTTTATGATCAGGCTGCTAAGAAAATTATTTGGAAGGCGAGTGCCATACCGGCACTTGCTCAGTTGGAGCCAGGACAAGCTGGAGAAATCATCTTCACCATACCAGTCGTCAAAGAATTTCCAGCGGGATCTAATCCGAAAAACATTGTGATTCGCTCGATGGCAACTATTGATAGTCCAGATGTGAAGACGACACTGACAGGCAACAAGACTATAGCCAGTAACCTCCTCCAGCTCAAGGTGGGTGCCTTGGTTGGTCTGCAGATAACACCGTACTTCACTGGGAGTGCTTTCCAAAATAGTGGTCCAGTGCCACCGGTAGTGGGGAGTGAGACCACGTATACACTCAAGACCAAGGTATCAAGCTCATCCAATGACCTTACTCAGGCACGGATTCGATTTGTCATGCCAAGCGGAGTGGTGTATAAAGGAGTGTCATCGCCAAGTGGCGAGACAGTAGAATATAATGAGCGTACCAATGAGCTCATCTGGCAGATAGGAGTACTTGCTGCTGGTAAAGAAAAGCAGTTCGAGTTTCAGGTAGGTATTACCCCGAATGCGAGTCAGGTCAATAAGGATGTGGAACTGATGCGTGCTGCTACCTTCACTGCTAAGGAAAGTTTTACACAGAAAGAAGTCAAAACTGAAAAGCAGGCAGTAACGAATTTTCTCCAAGATGATAAAGGGGTGACAGACCAAAGTGGAGTAGTCAAGAATCCATAAATATATGAGTTGGCAGATCAAGAGTCGTCACGAACAGAAGAGAGTCGGTATTCTCAATACTAAATCCGGAGTTGTCGAGACTCCGTTTTTTATGCCGGATGCGACGCGCGCTACAGTTAGAGGAGTGACGCCCGAAGATCTTATCAAGGTTGGTGTAGAAGCGTTGGTAGTGAATACGTATCATCTCTTCATTCAGCCGGGAGAAAAACTTGTTGCAGAAAGTGGGGGGATTCACACATTTATGCATTGGGATAGACCGGTACTCTCTGATTCGGGCGGGTATCAGGTATTTTCTTTGATTCACAAAGATAGCTCTCTTGGACGTATCACCGAAGATGGAGCAGAGTTTCGTGTGCCGACTACTGGTGACAAGAAGCTTCTCACCCCAGAGCGTTCTATCCAGATTCAGTTCGATCTTGGTGTAGATATCATGGTGTGCCTCGACGACCCTCGTCCTAACGATGTCAGTTATGAAGAAATGGCAGAATCAGTGGAGCGAACGATACGCTGGGCGAAGCGCTGTAAGGACGAGTATGATAGGCAAGTAGAGACTCGAGGACTGACCAATAAGACGAGACCCCTTCTCTTCGGAGTAGTACAGGGGGGTAAAGAAAAAGAATTGCGTCTTCGTTGCGCTGAGGCACTTGCTGAGATGGACTTTGATGGCTATGGCTTTGGAGGGAGACATATAGATGAGGAGGGGATATTCATGGAGGACATTGTTCGCTATACAGCTGAGATTATTCCTGAAGAGACACCACGCTTTGCTCTCGGTGTAGGTACACCAATGGATATCGTAAGGTTTTATGAAATGGGGTGGGACATGTTTGACTGTGTCATTCCGACACGGGAAGGAAGACACGGAAGACTCTTTATTTTCGATACACCCGAAGAGAGTCTTGATTCTTCTCAGGCTTTTTATACAACTATTAATATCACCAATGCAGAACATCGAGAGGATTTCGGACCAATTGACTCGAGTTGTGACTGCGAGCTTTGTCGTCACTATTCACGAAGCTATCTGAGGCACCTATTTACAGTTGGTGAGCCGCTAGCATTGAAGCTTGCCTCAGCACACAATCTTCGTTTTTATACTAGGCTCATAGAAAAACTACGCTCTTAAAACGCGAAAGGAGGTAGGGGCTGGTTCAGCCGCTACCTCCTATGCAATTGGCAGACTTAGCTGCCGCAATGTATTCATCCTGGATTTCTCGGAGGCGTCGAGCTTCGGGAGAAGTGAGCCGCTGATCAACGATAACATCTGGGTGAGCCACGACACGGCCATTGTTGGCAGCATTGATGAGGCTGGCCAAGAGTTGAGCTTCTTTGTCACTCGAAAGCATGTTCTTGAATCCTTTCACAAGAGCGTGAATTCCTGTATAATCGGCTTGTTAAGCCTCTTGCACCAAGAGACTGTGACATAAAAACCATATAAAGTCAAGTTTAAAACTATGGAATCAAGCCAAAACCAGGTCACTATGGAAAAGATTGTCTCTCTGGCAAAGAGAAGGGGCTTTGTTTTTCCTTCTTCTGAGATATACGGAGGCTTTGCAGCGGTGTATGACTTTGGTCCATACGGAGTGGAGCTTGCTAAGAATATCCGCGAAGCCTGGTGGCAAGCTATGGTGCATGAGCATGATAATATCGTCGGACTGGATAGTGCTATCTTCATGCATCCACGTGTATGGGAAGCGAGTGGTCACGTGGGAGGGTTTAGTGATCCTTTAGCTGAATGTAAGAAGTGTCAGACTCGCTCACGCGTCGACCATCTTCTCGAAGAGATCGGGGTGACTGCTGATGAGAAAATGACGGAAGTACAAATAAATCAGCTTTTTGATGAATACAAAAGTAAAATAGCTTGTCCAAAGTGTGGACAGAAGGAGTGGAGTGAGGCTAAGAACTTCAACCTTCTCGTAGAGTCTAATCTCGGCGATTTTACTGGAACAGGGGAAAACAAGACATATCTCCGGGGTGAGACCTGTCAGGGGATTTATATCAATTTCAAGAACGTGCTGGACTCTACGCGTGTGAAGGTGCCTTTTGGTATTGCTCAGATCGGTAAGGCCTTCCGCAATGAAATCACAGCAAGACAATTTATTTTTCGCAAACGTGAATTTGAGCAGATGGAAATGCAGTTTTTTGTCCGCCCGGAAGAAGCTGAACAATTCTATAATGAATGGCGAGAAAAGCGTTTTCAGTACTATCTCGACCTTGGTATCAAGAAGGAAAATCTTCAGTGGCATGAACATGAAAATCTCGTGTTCTATGCCAAGGCGGCCTGGGACATCGAATACCGTTACCCATTTGGTTTCAAGGAGTTGGAAGGGATTCATAATCGGAGCGACTATGATCTAACTCAACATAGTCAGTTCTCTGGAGTAGATCTCTCCTATCGTGACCCAGTGACTAATAAAAAGTTCATACCTTGGATAGTCGAGACTTCTGTTGGGCTTGACCGTACATTTCTCATGGTATTGTGTGACGCTTACACAGAAGAAGAGGTTGGAGAAGGGGATGTGCGTACAGTACTCAAGCTTCCTAAAAAATTGGCTCCAGTGCAGGTAGCTGTCTTTCCGTTGATGAAGAATAAGCCAGAATTGGTAGAGAAAGCACGAAAGGTCTTCGATAAACTCAGACCACACCTGCGGTGTGAATGGGATGATAATGGTAATGTCGGTAAACGCTACCGCCGCCAGGATGAAATCGGTACTCCGTATTGTGTCACGATTGACTTCGACACTCTCGAGGATGATACAGTAACCGTGCGTGATCGCGACACAATGGAACAGAAGCGTGTCGCTATCACAGACCTAAAGATATTTTTGACCAAGTAAAAAAACCAAACATTACTAGCATGAAAATTACAGTTATTGGAGTAGCTCCCAAAAGCACAACGCGTGTCATCTTTGATGAAAAAATCCATGCTTCATTTTTTCGTGAGAAAGGCGGCCAACAAGAAATAGTTCTTAAGGTCAGCAAAAAAGAAGAGTTGACCCGAAGAAAATGGTTTCTTCTTGTGCGCGAAGTAGTAGCGTTGGCACAGAAGCATCACCTCGCTCAGGTAGTTGTGGCGTGGGATGATCTAGTGCGATATCCAATTCTGAAAAAAGACACGACTGAGACGCTAGCTACTCTTGTTGCAGAAAACTTTGCTCTTGCGGGCTATACCTTCGCTCGCTATAAGAAGAAGGATAAAGAAAGTTATCATGGCCTTAAGCAAGTGATATTAGTAGTGACTTCGAAAGACCTCTCGGCCGTTAAGAAGGGTGTAGTGCGCGGTCTCGTCCATGGAGAATATCTCAATTGGTACCGAGACTTAGCCAATATTCCAGGCAATGACATGACGCCGAAACTTCTCGCGCTTGCAGTGAGGAAAAAAGTAGCCGCACTCAAAAACTCACACCTCAAACTCAAAGTGCTTGGTCAGAAAGGTATTGATCGTCTTGGTATGGGCGGAGTGATGGCAGTGGGAAAAGGTAGTAAGGAAGAGTCTCAGTTTATCGAGCTTTTTTATAAGGGAGGTAAGACCGGCGAGGCACCAATAGTCCTCGTAGGGAAGGGAGTAACTTTCGATAGTGGTGGTATCGATACCAAGCCACATCCCTATGCACTCGACATGATGATGGATATGAGTGGTGGAGGCGCTGTACTCGCGACGACTTTGATACTTGCTCAGCTTGGTATTAAGAAAAATATTGTCGCTCTTGTGCCAGCAGTGGAGAACATGCCTGGAGGAGAGAGTTTTCGTCCAGGGGATGTGGTGACCATGCTCGATGGTACTACCGTAGAGATAGGTCATACCGATGCTGAGGGTCGTCTCATTCTGGCTGATGCACTTATCTATGCCAAGCGATTTAAGCCAGCAGGCGTCCTTGATGTAGCGACACTCACTGGCGCTGCAGCTGTGGCTTTGGGAGAGCGAGCAACAGCACTCTTCACACGTGATGATGTACAGGCAGCTAAACTCTTGGAAGCTGGTGAACAGACAGGTGATCTCGCTTGGCGAATGCCACTTTGGGAAGAATATGAAAGTGAGATAGTTGGTAATATTGCCGACATCGCTAATGTCCGAACCAAGGGACGTGATGGAGTAGGTGGCGCTATCACCGCTGCGACGTTCTTGTACCACTTTGGTAAGACGTACCCATGGTTTGTTCATCTTGATATGGCACCTACGATGACCTCCGTCTTTGATGAACATTTGGCTAAAGGTGCTAAAGGCTCACCAGTAAGACTCTTAGTGACGTGGTTGGAAAAAATGTAACTCAATCCATTCGTTATATAACTATGAAATACCAGAAACATACTCTCAAAAACGGTCTCCGTATTATTTTGGCACCGATGCAAGACACAGACACAGCGACTGTGCTTATCATGACAGGAGCAGGTTCACGCTATGAAACCAGAGAAGAGAACGGCCTCGCTCACTTTTTGGAGCATATGTTTTTCAAGGGGACAGAGAAACGTCCGACAGCACTTGATATCAGTAAGGAGCTTGATGGTCTTGGAGCAGAATACAATGCTTTCACAGGAGAAGAGTATACTGGCTACTATGCTAAAGTTGCTTCAAAGCACTGGGCTACGGCATTGGATGTAGTCTCTGATCTTTTCTTGAATGCCAAGCTAGAGCAAGAAGAAATTGACCGCGAGCGAGGAGCGATACTACAGGAGCTCAACATGTATGAAGATATGCCGATGCGTCGGATACAGGAGCACTTCAAAACACTTCTGTATGGTGATACACCGCTTGGTTGGGATATTGGTGGACCAAAGAGCAATATCAAAGCGTTCATGCGTAAGGATTTTATTAAATTTCTCAACCGCGCCTATGTCGCTCCGAATATCGTCGTTGGTGTCGCTGGCAAGATAGACCCGAAGGTGGTCAAGCGTGAAATCGAAAAAATATTTGCAGAGGTACGAACTGGCAAAAAACCAGCGATGAAAAAAGCAGTAGACAAGCAGTCTACCCCACAAGTGTATCTCCAAAACAAAAAGGTAGATCAAACTCAGCTCGTCGTTGGCGTGAGGACTTTTGATATATTTCACAAAGATAAAGCCGCCCTTTCTGTTTTGGCGACCATCCTTGGAGGAGGTATGTCTTCGCGTCTTTTTATAGAGGTACGTGAGCGTCGAGGGCTTGCGTATACGGTGCGTACGGGTACAGATCTTTTTCTTGATGCAGGCTATCTTTCTACGCAAGCAGGTGTAGAACATGAAAACCTAGAGAAGGCGCTCGAAGTTATCCTCTCAGAGTACCGAAAGATTGCGACAGAGCTGGTAGGGAAAGATGAACTCAAGAAAGCCAAAGAGAGTCTCAAGGGACGAATGGCTCTTGGTCTTGAAGGCTCAGATGATGTGATAGAGTACCTGGTCGGGCAAGAAGTGCTACAAAACAACATCACTCTCCCCAAAGACAAAGTGCGTGCCATAGACAAGGTGACAGCCGAGGATGTCTTACGAGTAGCAAAGATGATTTTTACGAACAAGCGTCTCAATCTCGCTGTGATTAGTCCTGACGCCAAGAAAGCAAAGCTTGAGAAACTCCTTCACCTCTAAAGGTACTTCTATGTCTGGGACACTCTACATCGTCGCTACCCCTATCGGTAATCTTGGTGATATCACTGTTCGTGCTTTGGAGATACTGAAGCAAGTCGATCTTATTTTGTGTGAGGATACCCGCGTGACGAAGAAGCTTTTGTTTCATTATGAAATCACTAAGTCGCTTTCTTCTTTTCATGAGCATAGTGACCAGAAGAAGATAGATGGTCTCATCGAACGCTTACAGGCTGGGGAGAACATAGCACTCGTGACAGACGCTGGGACGCCAGGACTTTCTGATCCAGGCAATGTGCTTGTAGCAGCAGCTATTGAAGCGAAGCTCGGAGTGGTGCCTATTCCTGGTGTATCGGCTTTGACGGCCCTCGTATCGGTAGCGGGGATAGATATGCGAGAATTTGTTTTTCTTGGTTTTCCACCACACAAGAAAGGACGACAGACTTTTTTCACTCAAGTAGGAGAGAGTAAAATACCAGCAATGTACTATGAGTCGCCCCATCGAGTACTGAAAAATCTAGCGCTTCTCCGCGAACTTGCTCCAGAGAAGCGAGTGATCATTGGGAGAGAATTGACGAAGATGTTCGAGGAGATAGTGCGGGGAAACATAGAGGAGATAGAAGAGTATTTTGCCTCCCAGCCAAGTAAAGTCAAAGGTGAATTCGTCATTATTGTGTACTAAAAAACGGTTGACGGCCACGAGCAAGGTTTTGCTGGTGGCCGTTTTCGTTCACTCCTTTTTCTTGAGATATCGATAGATGGCATAGACGCCAGCTAGGATGAAGATGCTCAGGGGGAGCATCAGATAGATGATAAGGAGAATGCCTGCGAATATCCGTAGCAGTCTCATCCAAGGAGAGCCCTTGGAAAAGAACAGATTTTTGAGGATAGTCCGGCAATCATCCCAAATTTCCCTGGAAAGATCTTTCAATGTTGACTCCTAAGACGCTTGAGGGGCCGCATGCATTTGCAAGCGACCCCAGCGTGTGGGTGTGTTGACCCGAAAATTTGCGAAAGTTTCGCGACCTATTGGTTGCGAGGTTCCTTCCGGACGGTGTTCCGAGGAATATCCTCGGTGCGCCGGGGGGTGTCGGCATTGGGTGCCTGACGAATGGAGGTCTGGCCCGGCAAGAGATGTGCCCCGTGACACCTCTCGGTATTCTGATGGAGGGTCAGAGTCATGTTGCCCGACGAATCTCGGGGAATGATGACCATTCCAGAGTCGAGGCAGATGCCAGCCATGTTATTATCGCATTTGAAACACATTTGAAGTCCCCTTCATTAGCAGTCTGTGGGTGTAAGCTGTCTCAAGGCTTACCCTGGCAATCTACTCCTCTCCAGGAGAATCGTCAACCCCCTATGGACGTGAGAGGTAGGTGGTCGACAGAAAGCGTACTTTATGCCATGGTAGAGAGGTATCAAGGCCTACGAATATGCCAACAAAAAAACCCTTTTTTGTCACTACTCCTATATATTACGCCAATGGCCTGCCTCACATCGGGCATGCTTATACTACCGTGGCCGCCGACGTTATTGCGCGTGCCAAACGACTATCTGGAGAAGAGGTGATATTCAGTACTGGTACAGATGAACATGGAGCTAAGATTGCCGAGAAAGCAATAGAAGAAAACCGGCAACCGCAAGAATTTGTAGATGGAATCGCTCAGGCTTTTGTGGGGCTTTGGCAGAAGCTTAATATCAGTCAGGATTACTTTATTCGTACCACTGATCCAAAGCATAAGGCTGCGGTGACAAATGTACTCACGCAATTATATGAAAAAGGAGCTATCTATAAAGGGGAGTATGAAGGTTTGTACTGTGTCGGCTGTGAGCAATTCAAAATGGAGAGTGATCTTGTAGACGGCAAGTGTCCAGATCATAACCGCATTCCAGAGCGTATGACAGAAGAAAGTTATATGCTCAGGATGACTGAACTTCAGTCTACACTTCTAGCTAAAATCAAATCAGATGAACTCTTGATACAGCCAGCAAAATACAAAAAAGAGATGATTAGTTTTCTCGAGAAGCAAACCCTCGAAGACATCTCACTTTCTCGCAAAAACGTAGAGTGGGGGATACCACTTCCTTTTGATGCATCGCACACTACCTATGTCTGGGTAGACGCTTTCCTAAACTATCTGACAGTTTTGGGATGGGATGGTAAAGGTATGGCACCAGCAGCCTGGCCTGCCGATGTACAGCTTATTGGAAAAGATATTCTTCGTGTCCATGCTACAATCTGGCAGATACTGTTGCTTCACCTTGGGTTTCCAGTTACTAAGGTACTATTCACACATGGACATATCCTCTCAGGTGGTAAGAAAATGAGTAAAACTCTTGGGAATGTGATCAGTATTGATGAGATGCTCAAAACTTTTGGAGTAGATGGGACACGATATCTTTTGCTTGCAGGTGGAACTTTTGGTGAAGATATGGATTTGACTCCAGAGCGGATGAAAGAAACCTACAATGCTGACCTTGCGAATGGACTTGGTAATCTCGTATCACGCGTGATGAAATTGTCAGAAAAGATGGAGGCAAGCTATACTCCAGGGCCTGGCGCCACTCTTTCTTCCGTGTATGAAGAGGCTTTAGAACAATATAGTCTCTCAGAGGCACTAGGAGAAATCATGAAGAGAGTACGTCAAGCTAATGAAGATATGAGTCGTGAAGAACCATGGAAGCTGGTCAGGGAAAACCAAGCACGTTTTGATGAGGTGATGCAGAAGCTTTTGACTGATATTGAGCTTATTGCCTTTTCTCTTAAGCCATTTCTTCCTGAAACTGCCAACAAGATCCAAACTGCATTGAGAGAAGGTAAAACAGAGCCATTGTTTCAGCGTATCTAGCGTATGCAGGATATTCATACCCATTTGTATTGGGAGAGCTATGATGATGATCGAGACGAGGTCATTCTGCGTGCTCGAAAGGTGGGAGTGAATCAAATGATAGTAGTAGGTACGACTCTACTAGAAAGTGAGAAAGCGCTTGCGCTTGCTCATGCTCACGATAATGTTTTTGCGGCAGTGGGTATTCACCCGAATGAATTTCGCAGTGAAGTAGGGCAATACTTGACTGCACTTGAACAGATGGCTTCTGATGAGAAGGTAATAGCCATAGGTGAGTGTGGCCTTGATTACTCTCTTAGTCATGGTGGAATTGATGAGGCTACGAAAGCGCGACAAAAGAGAGGTTTCCAAGAGCAGCTTGCTCTTGCGCTAAAGAAGGCGTTACCGGTCATTGTCCACTGTCGAGATGCCTACGAAGATCTCCTAGCTACTTTGGAGGAGGCTCAATTTGCTCTACCCGTCATCCTTCATTGCTACATGGGAGATACGGAGGTGACAAAGAAGTTTCTGACTCTGCCTCAGGTGTACTTTTCATTCACGGGAAATATCACTTATCCGGTCAAAAAACATCTCATAGGTACTCAAGATGACATTACCGAAACAGTGAAGATTATTCCTAAAGAAAGAATCTTTGTGGAGACAGACTGTCCTTTTTTGGCACCGCAGAATTATCGAGGGAAGCGGAATGAGCCAGCGTATGTGATGGAAACTGCTCGAAAAGTGAGTGATTTACTGCATATGACTGATGAGGAGCTTGATAAACAACTGGAGCAGAATTTTCAGACGATATTCAAAATCGCTTAGATTGACGATTTTTGTCTTTAGGCGTACAATAGAGGCGTTTAGAGCGGGGCGAAAGCCTTTTTTCATTTACTAAAATACAGAGATGGAAATTTCCATTGCAGCAGAAAAACTCTTTACCCTTGGTGGTTTTCCGGTGACAAATGCATTGTTGATTGGTGGCATTGTCAGTGTTCTTCTGATGGTAGCCCTCAGCCGCCTCATGATGAATCTCAAAGAAATCCCAAAAGGAATCCAAGGACCAGTAGAGGTTGTGTTTGAGGCTCTGCTTGATCTGATTGAAAGTGTGACACATGACAAAAAGCAGGCTCTTCAATTCTTTCCGCTTATCGCCACTATTTTTTTCTTTGTATTGTTCTCTAATTGGGCAGGATTGTTGCCAGGACTGGGGACAGTAGGTATCTACGGAGAACATGGAGGACACCATACTATCATTCCTTTCTTGCGGAGTACTTCGGCAGACCTGAACTTCACCCTCGCACTCTCTCTTATCGTAGTTATTGGAGTGCAACTAGTAGGAATTACTGCTTTGGGAGTAGGGAAGTACGCAAGTAAGTTTTTCATCAGCCCATTTCACAAGCCATACGTCATTGGGACATTTGTCGGTATACTTGAACTCATTAGTGAGGTTGGTAAGACTATTTCTTTTACTTTTCGACTTTTCGGTAATGTGTTTGCGGGAGAGGTCCTGCTGACAGTGATGCTCCATCTCGTCCCTTTTATTTTGCCACTTCCTTTTCTCTTTTTGGAGGTATTCGTTGGACTTATTCAGGCAGTGGTTTTTGCTATGTTGACACTGGTCTTTCTCAAAACAGCTACGGTAGAGACTGAACACTAAGATGTGCTTAGTAGGGATTGAATGGTTGGACAGGTGGAAAAAATGGCGGTATAATAGGAAAACTCATTAGTTTAAAAAATAATTTGTTAATTACAAATATATGGAAGTCGAGTCAGCACGTTTAATTGGAGCAGCTCTTGCAATGGGGTTGGGAGCCCTTGGGCCTGGTATTGGTCTCGGTATTTTGGCATCAAAGGCCTTGGAAGCTATCGGACGCAATCCAGAAGCACAGTCAAAAGTACAGACGACTATGATTTTGGCTATTGCTGTGACTGAAGCGGTAGCTATTTATGCGCTGGTTGTTGCTCTCATGATCCTTTTTGGATAGTCATTTTCTTTTGGCGCCCGTCTTTGTTGAGACCTCCGGTACGCGACGCGGTACCATGTTAGTACCTCTTACTGTGTTCCTCGGTCTCGCCTCGACGGTCATCCAAAACAAAAAGACTATTGAATCTGTACGTTACTCTTATGGAAATTTTGGCAAAACTCGGTGTAGAATGGAAGCTCTTGTTGGCACAAGGGGTCAACTTTGCTGTTCTCTTCTTTGTTCTGAAGCGCTTTGCGTATAAGCCAATGTTAGATTTCCTCGCAAGTCGAGCAGAGCGAATCGAGCAGGGTATAAAGGATGCAACAGAAGCTAAGGAAAAACTCGAGAGTGTTTTGGTTGAAGAAAAAGAAATTCTTAAGAAGGCCCGAGAGGAGGCTCGTCAGGTAGTAGCAGAAGCAGAAGCAGAAGCCAAAAAGCGAGCGAGTGTACGTGAACAAGAGACAGAAACGAAGATACAGCAACTCCTAAGTGAGAACGAAGCTCGCCTTAATGAAGAGCGTGCCAAAATGTTGCGAGACGTGAAGGGTGAATTAGCTGAACTCGTGACTCAGTCTGTAGAAAAAGTGTTGCTCGAGAAGGTAGATACTCCTAAAGACAGAGAACTTATCGCCAGAATAATTGAAAGTAGATAGTAGCTATGCATCTTTCCTCTGAACAATACGCGAACGCCCTTCACGAACTCCTGCTTGAGGGAAATCCAAGTGAGGTCCTCAGTAACTTCGCTGGTTTTCTCAGGAAAAAAGGTGAAGAGAAACGATGGAAAGAAATTCTTCTCTCTACAATCGAGAGAATAGAGAGGGAACAAAAGACTGAGCAGCTGATAGTGACTACTCAATTCGCTCTTGAAAAACCAGAAAAAGACTTGCTTCAGAAAAAAATCGAAGAATTATATCCCGGGAAACAGTGTGAGTGTCAGTATGAAGTAGACAAAAGCGTCTTGGGAGGATTCCAGATCCGAGGCCGAGATACTCTCTACGATGCAACGCTTCTCCACTCACTTAAACAGTTTTCTCACGCACTAAAATCTTAAACTCACTCCTATGAGCAGTCCTCTTATCTCAGAACTCAAAAAGCAAATCGAACAATTTTCACAGGCTTCCCAAGTGGAAGCGATTGGTACCGTCTTGGAAGTAGGTGATGGAGTGGTCCGTCTCTCTGGCCTTTCTGAAGTAATGGCTTCAGAAATGGTAGAGTTTGCCAATGGTGCATTGGGAGTGGCTTTGAACTTGGAAGAAGGGGAGGTAGGAGTCATGCTTTTGGAAGATGCCGGTGATATTCATGAGGGGATGACTGCTAAGAGTACTGGGAAAATTTTGTCTGTCCCAGTAGGAGAAGATGTAGTAGGGCGAGTACTTAATGCCTTGGGTGAGCCTATCGATGGTAAAGGAGCTCTCAGTAAAGCAGAGTACTATCCAGTAGAAAAGATTGCTCCTGGAGTCATCACGCGTGAATCAGTAGGGACGCCTCTTCAGACCGGTATCAAGGCTATCGATGCCCTTATCCCGGTAGGACGTGGTCAGCGTGAGCTCATCATTGGTGACCGTCAGACGGGTAAGACTGCGGTGGCTATTGATACCATTATCAATCAGAAGGGTCAGGACGTTATCTGTATCTATGTCGCTATTGGTCAGAAGGAATCCAAGATTGCTCGTATCGTGGCAGAGCTCACCAAAAGTGGAGCGATGGAATACACCACGGTAGTGGTCGCTGGAGCCTCGGATCCGAGTGCGCTTTCTTTTATTGCTCCCTACGCAGGCTGTGCTTTGGGCGAGTATTTCATGGATAAAGGCAAAGACGTACTTGTCATTTATGATGATCTTTCCAAGCACGCGGTAGCCTATCGTCAAATCTCTCTCATTCTTCGTCGCCCACCAGGACGTGAAGCCTATCCTGGAGATGTGTTTTATCTTCACTCACGTCTTTTGGAACGAAGTGCGAAGCTCGGTAAAGAGTACGGGGGAGGATCTATCACGGCACTGCCTATCATTGAGACCCAGGCTGGAGATGTGTCAGCTTATATCCCAACGAACGTCATTTCTATCACCGATGGGCAGATTTATCTTGAAAGCGATCTTTTCTATAAGGGTGTACGTCCAGCATTGAATGTCGGCCTTTCAGTCTCTCGTGTGGGTTCTTCAGCTCAGATCAAAGCGATGAAGCAGGTGTCTGGTACACTGCGTCTTGATCTTGCACAGTTCCGTGAATTAGAGGCTTTTGCCCAGTTTGGATCTGATCTTGATGAGAAGACTCGCACGCAGATCGAACGTGGTCGCAGAGCAACCGAAATCCTTAAGCAACCACAGTTCGCGCCTCTTTCTGTAGAGAAGGAAGTTGTTGTTCTCTATGCCTTGACGCGTGGTTTTATCGACGAAATAAAAGTAGAAGATGTGAATCGTTTTGAGCAAGAATTTTTAGCTTACATGGAAAGCAAGGGTAAGGCTACTCTCGAGAGTATTGCTACTACCAAGGCTTTGAACGAAGAAATTGAAGCAGAGCTTCGTCAGCATATTGAGACCTTTAAACAAGCATTTTTAGGATAAAGTCATGCCAGGCGCACGCGATATCAAAGCACGTATCAAAGGGGTAAAGGGCACGGGGAAAATCACTCGAGCTATGGAGATGATTTCTGCTGTCAAAATGCGTAAAGCCGCCCAAAGCGTGCTCGCTATTCGTCCATACGCTGAGTCTGCATTGCGTGTCTTGGGACGCCTCGAGTACGCCGTAGGAGCTGATTCACATCCGCTCTTGATGACCCGACCAATCAAGCGTGAGCTCTACGTTGTCATCACGAGTAATCGTGGTCTTTGTGGAGCATTTAATGCCCAAGTCATGAAGCGTCTTCGTCAGGCTCTTTCTGAAGATGAGAACCGAGAGCAAGTCTTTATCACTATTGGCAAGAAAGGTGAGAATGCACTTCGGAGAATGGGGAAAGATATCATTGCTACTTTTCCAGATGTGCAGACTAACCCACGAGTCGAAGATATGCGAGCGATTACTCGAGTTATCCTCGAAGAATTTACCAGTACGCGTGTCGACAGAGTGGTCATGGTCTATACTGACTATGTTTCGGTCATGGTGCAGGACGTCAAACTTCGTGCTCTCTTACCAGTGCGCCTCAAAGACTCCAAGCGAGCCCTCAATGAAGTCGATAACATGGGGGAGGCAATAGGAGATAACGAACCGTATCGAGAGTATGCTATCGAGCCAAGTCCGGCTCAGGTGCTCGACACGATGATACCGCAGCTTATAGAAATGGAGCTCTACCACGGCCTACTTGAGTCCAATGCCTCACAGGAAGCGGCTCGAATGATGGCCATGCGTAATGCGACTGATGCCGCCAAAGAGATGGCAGAAGAGTACACTCTGATGTACAACCAGCTACGCCAACAGAAAATCACCCAAGAAATTGCAGAACTCTCAGCCGGTATGGCCGCAGTCTCCTCATAACACTTAATACTTACTTCTTAATACTTACGAATATGCAGAAAGGTAAACTCCTCCAAGTCATCGGACCAGTCATCGACGTTGATTTCTCATCTCAGGATGGAGAGAAAGTGGTGCTGCCGAAAATCAACGACGCTGTCATGTTGAAGAATGACAAAGAGACACTTGTTGGAGAAGTACGTCAGCATCTTGGCGGATACCGTGTACGAGCCGTAGCAATGGGTGCGACTGATGGACTCCGTCGCGGGATGGAGGTGGTCGCTACTGGAGCACCTATCTCTGTACCAGTAGGAAAGGCTGTCTTGGGCCGTATGTTCAATGTTTTAGGAGAAGCGATTGATGAAGGAGAGAGTCTTGGTGACGTAGAGCTTCGTTCTATTCATCGGGCAGCTCCAGCCTTTGATGAACAGTCTACAAAGGCAGAGGTATTTGAGACAGGTATCAAGTCTATCGACCTCATCTGTCCTTTCATGAAGGGTGGTAAGGTGGGTCTTTTTGGTGGTGCTGGAGTAGGAAAGACAGTGGTTATTCAAGAGCTCATCCGTAACATTGCCTCAGAACATGGTGGCTACTCAGTCTTCGCCGGTGTTGGTGAGCGTACTCGTGAAGGGAATGATTTGTACCATGAAATGAAAGACTCTGGTGTGCTTGATAAGACGGCTTTGGTCTTTGGTCAGATGAATGAGCCACCAGGAAGTCGTCAGCGAGTTGCTCTATCTGCTCTCACTATGGCGGAAGCTTTCCGTGATGATGAGGGTAAGGATGTTTTGTTGTTCGTCGATAATATCTTCCGTTTCACACAGGCGGGGTCAGAAGTATCAGCACTTCTCGGACGTATCCCGAGTGCAGTGGGCTATCAGCCAACCTTGGCAGAAGAAATGGGAGGATTGCAGGAGCGCATCACTTCTACCAAAAATGGCTCTATCACTTCTGTTCAGGCTGTCTACGTGCCAGCTGACGACCTTACTGATCCAGCGCCAGCCACAACTTTCGGTCACTTAGACTCTACTGTAGTGCTCAATCGCGCATTGACTGAAATTGGTATCTATCCAGCTGTTGATCCGCTGGACTCAAGTTCGACTATTCTTGATCCTCAGGTAGTTGGTGAGCGTCACTACGCAGTAGCACGTAACGTACAGCGAGTGCTTCAGCGTTACAAGGACTTGCAGGACATCATTGCTATCTTGGGTATGGAAGAACTTACCGATGAAGATAAGCAGTTGGTAGCACGTGCACGTAAAATTCAGCGTTATCTCTCACAGCCATTCTTCGTCGCTGAACAGTTCACAGGAGCATCTGGAAAATACGTGAAGCTCGAAGACACTATCAGTGGATTTGAGCGTATCCTTTCAGGTGAGCTCGATGATATTGCTGAAGGTGCTTTCTACATGAAGGGGAGTATTGATGAAGTAATCGCCGAAGGTCGTAAGGCTGAGTAATGAAGTATGTCTAGTATCAAACTCAAAATCGTTACACCAGAGAAGCTCTTGCTTGAGACAGAGGCTAGTCAGGTAACACTTCCTGTGACTTTTGGTGAAGTGACGGTCTTACCGGAGCACATTCCTTATATTGGAGCGCTTTCTTCAGGGGAGGTGCGGTTCGTAGAAGCGGCTGGTGATGAAGTGCGACTCGCTTTGTCAAGAGGCTTCGTCGAGTTCCATGATAATGTTTTGACGGTGTTGGCTGAGAGAGCAGAGCGTGCTGAGGATATTGATATTGAACGAGCAGAAGCTGCCAGAAAGAGGGCAGAAGAGCTTAAGAGCACTACACTGGAAAGCGCCGATGAAGAAGAATACGCTCGCACCGTTGCCATGCTTGATAAAGAACTGAACCGTCTCCGTGTAGCCAGAAAGCATCACAGTCACCGAGGAGCTAGTATGCATATTGATGGCTAAGATAGCCAAAAATTCATAGGCAGGGTAGACTAGAGCTATATAATTAAGAAACTATGGAACAAAAACTCATTTGTATAGTTGATGATAATGATGATATTCGCGAAATCTATCGCATGAAATTCGCGAGTGAGGGTATTGAGACGGTACTAGCCTCAGATGGTGCCGAGGGATTACGTATTATTCGTGAGAAGCGTCCGAGCGTTGTGTTGCTTGATATTCAGATGCCGGTGATGGATGGTATTCAGGTATTGCGAGAGTTGAAGGCTGATAGTGAGCTCAGTAAGATTCCCGTGATTATCCTCAGTAACGTAGATAGCGATGATATGTTCCAGACAGTGACTGAACTTGGCGCCGCTGAGTACTACATGATCAAGTCACTCGTCGATCCACAGCGTGTGGTCGACACTGCCCTCGAAGTGCTTCAGGGTGGAGGTGAAGAGTAGAAAAGGATATAAAAGAAGATAGCAGAACCTCGTCATTCTAGACGGGGTTCTTGATTTTTGGCTTCAGTGAGCGTAAAATAGAAATACTTTTGATATTTCTTCTTTATGAATAGTACGTACCAGCCAGAAATCATTGAGCCTAAATGGCAAGCATATTGGGAGAAAAATAGTCTCCACAAAGTAGCCGACCAGGTACCAGGAAAGGAGAATTTTTATCAGTTGGTAGAATTTGCCTATCCCTCAGGGAATCTTCATGTAGGACACTGGTATGCCTTTGCGGTGCCAGATATTCATGCTCGTTTTCAGAAAATGCGTGGTAAGAATGTGCTCTACCCAATTGGTTTTGATGCGTTTGGTTTACCAGCAGAGAATGCTGCTATTAAGAGAAACCTCAATCCTCGCGACTGGACCTATGACAACATGGAACATATGCAAAAGCAGCTTCAGTCTATGGGAGCTATGTTTGATTGGGAGCGCAGAGTAGTGACCTGTGACCCAGGTTACTATAAATGGACGCAATGGCTATTCATACAGCTCTTTCATGCTGGCTTGGTAGAAGAACGTGAAACACTTGCTAACTGGTGTCCATCATGTAAGACGGTGCTTGCAAATGAGCAAGTAGTCAACAATACTTGTGAGCGCTGTGGTACTGCTATCGAAAAGAAAGTTATGAAGCAGTGGCAGGTGAAAATTACACAGTATGCCGACAGATTGATTGATGACTTAGATAAACTCGACTGGCCAGAGGAGATCAAGCTCGCTCAGAAAAATTGGATTGGAAGAAGTGAGGGTGCCAAAATTGAATTTGCTGTTTTGGGAACAGAGGATACCCTTCGGGTTTTCACTACGCGTCCGGATACGCTCTTTGGTGTGACTTATATGGTGATGGCACCAGAACATGCTTCTCTTCAGAATTGGCAGTCACAAATAGAGAACTGGAGCGAGGTAGCAGCATACATAGAGACCGCTAAAAAGAAAAGTGAAATTGAGCGTACGAATCTTAATAAAGAAAAGACAGGTGTTGAATTGGTAGGTATTAAGGTACTTAATCCGGCTACCAAAGAAGAGATACCAGTGTATGTAGCTGACTATGTTTTGGCTGGTTATGGCACGGGAGCGATTATGGCCGTACCTGGTCATGATGAGCGCGATCATGCTTTTGCGGAGAAATTCAATCTTCCTATCAAGACTGTAATTGAAGAGTGTGTGGTGACAGAAGGTGAGCGCGATGATGCTTACCGACCAGACGAAGAGACAGAGCCAAGGCAGGCCGTAGCGACAGCGGTCTATGACCCCAAGACAGACTCATTTCTCTCTATCTCTTGGAAGGCTTTTGATATGAAGGGCGTAGTCACTGGTGGTATCGAAGATGGTGAGAGTATTGAAGAGACTGCTAGAAGAGAAATTCTCGAAGAAACAGGTTATAAAAACTTGAAGCTCATCGCTATTCCTGAAGTCAAGAAGCACACGAAGTTCTACCATCGTGGCAAAAAAACCAATCGTCACTCAACCTGGAGTTTTGCATTATTTGAGCTCGTCGATGATGAGCGTGATGAGATGACTGAGGAAGATAAAGTTCAGCATGATGTCGTATGGGTAGAGAAAAGCAAACTCAAAGATTACTTCACTGTAGCTGAAGCACGATGGGCAGTAGAGCAGTACCTCAAGCAGGATGAGCAAGCTGTGGTAACGAGTAGAGGGATGCTTACTGGTTCGGGAGAATTTGATGGCATGATGAGTATGGAAGCTGGTCAAAAAATACTCGCTACTGTCGGAGGTCAGATGACCAAAACCTACCGTTTACGTGATTGGGGGGTAAGCCGTCAACGATATTGGGGTTGCCCAATTCCTTTGGCACATTGTGTTGATTGTGGCTGGCAAGCTGTAGCGGATGAGCATTTACCTGTAGAGCTACCAGTGGTAGAAAACTACCTGCCTAATGATAATGGAGAAAGCCCACTCTCTAAGAATGCTGATTTTGTGAATACCACGTGTCCGAAGTGTGGTAAGCCAGCGCGTCGGGAAACAGATACACTTGATACTTTTGTGGACAGCAGCTGGTATTTCCTTCGCTATTGTGACCCAATGAATGGGGAAGTTTTTGCGCAAAAGGAAAAACTAGCTTCATGGATGCCGGTCAATCTGTATAGCGGTGGTGCAGAACATACCACTATGCACTTACTCTACTCCCGCTTTTTTCATAAGGCTCTTTTTGATCTTGGTTTGGTCACTGAAGCAGAGCCGTATCAGAAACGCATGAATCGAAGTCTGATTTTGGGTCCGGATGGCAATAAAATGAGTAAATCCAAGGGCAACGTCATTGACCCAGATGAAATCGTAGCAGAGCTTGGAGCTGACACTATTCGTATATACTTAGCCTTTATCGGTCCTTACAATGAGGTAGGGGCATATCCATGGAATCCAGAGAGTATTGCAGGAGTGAGACGCTTCCTGGACCGTGTTTGGAAGCTTGAAGGAAAGGTAGAAGCATTATCAGAAGAAACATCTAAAGAAGTAGAGAGGATACTCCATCAGACACTTGCTAAAGTAGAAGAAAGTATAGAGACTCTCAAAATGAATACAGGTGTCGCTGCTTTGATGAGTGCGCTTAATGTTCTGGAAAAGAGTGGTTTGAGCAAGGAACAGTGGCAATTCTTCTTGCTTCTCTTAGCTCCGTATGCACCGCATCTTACAGAAGAGCTCTGGTCTCGAAATGGTAATAAAGAATCTCTTTTCAAAGCAGAATGGCCAGTTTATGATGCAACGAAAGTCGCAGTTACAGAAGTAACCTACGTGGTTCAAGTGAACGGTAAAATTCGTGATCAATTTCAGATGTTTCCGAATGCAGAAAGTGATGAGGTAGAAAAAAGAGCTCTGAGTTTAGCTAAGGTGCAAGAATACATCAGCGGCAAAGAAATCAAAAAAGTGATAGTCGTACCGAATAAGATAGTTAGCATTGTTATTGGTTAAGAGAATAGGCTATGCAAGCAGTCATACTAGCAGCTGGAAAAGGGACACGGATGCGCGAGCTTTGTCATGACTGTCCGAAGCCAATGATCAAGCTTCTCGGAAGACCACTCCTAGAGTGGCGGATAGAGAGCCTTCCTCAGAGTGTGGATGAAGTCATCCTTATCGTTGGTTATCTCCAAGAACAGATCCGAGCACACTTCGGTGATGAGTGGCAGGGTCGCAAGATCACCTACATCACCCAAGAAGTACTCAATGGTACAGGAGGGGCGATGATGCTCCTTCGGCCTATTCTTACTGGTAATGTACTCGTCACCAATGGCGACGACCTCTATCATCCGATAGACTTACAGAAGCTTATCGATGAGACGAGTGAGGGTGGAGCAGTCATTGGTATGACAGTCGATGATGCAGAGAAGTATGGTCTCTTAGAGGTGCATAATGACGGGAGTTTGCTTGCTATCACAGAGCGACCACATGATAGAAAGGTTGGAGTAGTCAATACAGGTACATACATCATCACGCCACATTTCTTTGATTTTCCTCTCGTGCCTATCACAGAGACAGAGTATGGTCTACCGCAGACGCTTGCGCTTGTAGCACGGAAGTATAAAGTGACAGTCACCCAGGCAACTGCTTGGCAGCCAGTGGGCTGTCCGGAAGATATCCCAGATGCAGAGGCCTTTATTCAAAAACATCTCCTCTAAGTATATGCGTATCTATCTGGACTTCGATAATACTCTGGTGGCAACGAAAGTTTTCTTTCGCGATTACTACAAGCCGATTTTGCAGGGTTCGGGGAGTACAGAAAGAGAGATAGAGGTGAGCTATAGCTATTTCGCGAATGGGACCTCGACCCAAGGGGAGCTCTTTTCTCCGATGAGACAGATGGAGATGCTCGGGTGGCGAACCCAGACTATGGAAGAAGCGCTGAGCCAAATCGAAAATATCTTGAGAGAACACCGGAGTTTCATTTTCCCTGATGTGGTAGAAACCTTGCAGGCATTACGGAACAGCGGGCATACTCTTATCTTACTCACCTTTGGGCAGTATGATTTCCAAAAGCAAAAACTCATTTCAAGTGGTATAGCGCACTTGTTTGACGAGATCATGATTACTGGTGAGGACAAGGTAGAAGTTGTTTCACGTGACCGAGAAGGTGAAGAAATAGTCTTTGTTGATGATAAAGCTGCATTTATGCCAAGATTGAATCAGTTAGGGGTGCGGACATTCCATATGTGTCGTCTGGAAGTAGACACTGAAAAGTGTTCTCGCTGCGAAGCAGAGCACGAAATTACAAGCCTCAAAGAATTACTCAATTATCTCTAAACATATGTGCGGTATCATCGGCTATATCGGCCCAAAGCAGGCAAAAGATATCTTGGTGGAGGGTCTCATGCGACTAGAGTATCGAGGGTATGATAGTGCGGGGGTAGCGATAGTGCAAAGCAAAACTCAAAAAGGGAAGAGTAAAAATGAAATACTGTTGACGAGGAAAGTGGGAAAGGTGGCTAATCTCGAAGAAGCCCTCAACAAAGAAGAACCGACTGGCACCATCGGTATCGCTCACACACGTTGGGCAACGCACGGCAAACCAAGTGAGAAAAACGCTCATCCTCATCTCAGTCAGGATAAGACTATCGCTGTGGTACACAACGGCATCATCGAGAACTACTCTGAGCTCAAAGGCGAGCTCATGAAGAAAGGGTATCGTTTTCGCTCAGATACTGACACCGAAGTCATTGCACATCTTCTCGAACAAGAAGCAACGAAGGTGGGGTCACTCGAAAAAGCCCTACCAGGAGTTCTTAAGCGCCTGAAGGGTGCTTATGGTATTGCTGTGGTGAGCCTCCTTGATCCGGAGAAACTCTACGTTGCTCGAATGGGAAGTCCTCTGGTCATCGGAGTAGGCAAGGGAGAGTGGTTCGTGGCTTCTGACGTAGCCCCACTCTTACCATATACGCGGAAAATGATGTATCTAGAAGACGGAGAGTACGCCATACTCAGTCGAGAGGGTCATAGTATCAAGAGTGGTCAGAGTAAAGCCGCCAAAGAAGTCGTCGATGTCACTTGGTCTGAGTCCGAAGCCAAGAAAGAAGGCTATGCTCATTTCATGCAAAAAGAAATCTTCGAGCAAGCCAAGACGTTCGAGGATGCTTTTCGGGGGAGACTCCTCCTTGATGAAGGGACGGCTCGACTGGGAGGTTTGCGTGAAGTAGAGAGACAATTACTCGGCGTGAAAAGAATCATCCTTGTATCTTGTGGTACGTCATACCATGCTAGCCTAGTTGGAGAATACCTCATCGAAGAATTCGCCGGTATACCTGCGGAAGTTGAGTTTGCTTCTGAGTTTCGTTACCGGAAGCTTACCGTAGACAAACATACAGCAGTCATTGTCCTCTCACAGTCTGGTGAGACAGCGGATACCCTCGCAGCACTTCGTGAAGCTAAGAGACAAGGAGCTTTGG
>JAYRRF010000009.1:0-4411 GCA_041910335.1 Candidatus Moraniibacteriota bacterium | reverse complement strand
CTTATGGTGAGATGGGGGTATTGTCTGTGCAGGATGAAAATCAATGGATGTCTTTCATACCTAAAGAAACTCAAGAGAAGACTGAAGCGATGGGTAAAGAGCTTTATGAAACCAGAGAGCTTTGTGATGAGTATCAAGAATGCTTTGCACATTATAGAGAAGAAACGAGTCAGTTGTTCGAGAAGGTATTGGCTCAAGATCAAATTACTGTTGATGACATTAAGATTCTGATGCAGCAAGCTTCACGACATTTTGATTTCTATCAAAAGACAGAGTTTTTTTATACAGATAAAGTAGATCATCAGAAAATGGTGTTGAGCATCAAAGAGTTTGATGAGCTTAAGCTCGGCGGCCGGGCCTTTCTCAACAAACTTCTTTTTGAAGATACCGGGTATCTTAAAACCCTTATTCAAAAGATATCTTTACAGAAAGAAATAGAGGCCTCAGAGCTTTTCATGTATACCATTGAGGAGTTACTGCAATTTGTTGATCGGGATGTACGAGTAGAAGACGAAGAATTGTTAGAAAGAAAGAAAGGGTTTATCTTTTGTAAAAAAGATGTCCTTACTGGAGAAGATGTAAGAGTGAATATTCATGCTTTGTTTGAAAGTTACAAAGAAAAAGCAGACGTAATTGAGGGAGTCATAGCGAGTCCTGGTATGGTGACTGCTAGGGCGCGGGTACTTATCTCAGATTTTAGTGATTTTGATAAAGTTGCTCTTGAGGTTGCGAAAATGGAAGAGGGTGAGGTGTTGGTAGCAGAGACTACGAGTCCAGAAATTATTCTTGCCTGCAAAAAAGCTTCTGCTATTGTGACAAACCAAGGAGGTATGCTCTCACACGCTGCTATCGTCTCACGTGAATTGGGTATACCCTGCGTAATTGGAACAAAAAAAGATGTCTTGTTAAATATTAAGACAGGAGACTTGGTAGAGGTAGATGCTGAGAATGGAAAAGTGACAATTCTAAAACGTAATCCATAGTAGGTAATCTTATGCAAAAGTACCGGTTTTTATGGTCGAATGCACACCAACTTTTTTACATGGTGGGTAATATTGATTCATATAGAAAGTATTCGAATATACCATTCAATAAAGCAGATGTGTTCCAGGTATCTGAAGGCAATCTGATGAGTTGTTATCTTGCTGAAGATGATCTAAATAAAAGCGTTGAAGAGGGCGAACTGTTTCTTGATAAACAAAAAGCAAAACGGTACATAGACGATGCCTTGGAGCAGTGTGCTAGACATAGGGATTTTTTTAAAAAATTGAAACAGGAAAATCTTTCGCGGGTGAGCGATGCAGAATTGCTGGTGTATTGGCGAGGGCTTATAGATAATTATGCGCATTCAGTTGCGTACTTTCGGAGCACCCAAGAAGAGCCAAGTCGCAAAATTGTAGCAACGGTGACTGATAAAGTGACGCCTGATGAAGCTGCTCTATTGCTGATGTCGACTGAGCTTGATGAGATTAATACAGAAGAAGTTGATTGGGAAATTCTTGTGAAAGAGGGGTTTACCGATGAGAAGGCCCTTCTTCATCTGGCTCGTTATCCGTGGCTTTTTCAAAATACCATGACATACCAAGAGACAGTGAATGAACTGAGGCAACGTTTAGATGGATATATATCAAGAGATATCCACGAAGAAAAGCGACACCTTGCTCTTGAGCAGGCGCGTTTGTTAGAGAGGTATCCTTTTATTAGTGAGTATATCAATGTTTTGCATCAACTGGCTTTGTTGCGACCAGAGGTGAAAGCATGTTGGGCATCTACAGGATACTACGCCACACCATTGCTGCAAGAAATTAGCAGAAGGAAGGGTGTCGATATCAATGATTTAACCTTTTTGTATCGTAGCGAAGATGTAGACAATCTTTTAGAAAAAGATGTTGTACTGACCAAAAAAGATATCGAAGACAGAAAACTTTGCACAGCATATGAATTAGTTGATGGTGTACTTACTAGCCATGTCGGAATGGAGGCTCTCTCAGTAAAAGAAAGAACCCTTGGATTAAGTAGTCAATCACAGGTTTCTGAATTGAAAGGATCAACAGCGAGGCCTGGAAAAGTGACGGGTAGGGTGCGAATTCTTAAAGTAAATGATCCGGAAGCGACTAAAGAGTTTCGGGAGTTGTTCACGGAAGGGGTACTGGTAACTTCCATGACCCAGCCGAATGTGGTAGATATTGCTCGTCGAGCATCTGCTATCATTACTGATGAGGGTGGGATGCTTTGTCATGCTGCCATCATTTCTCGAGAGTTCGGCATTCCATGCGTAGTCGGGACACATACAGCTACCCAGGTACTCAAGGATGGTGATCTGGTAGAAGTAGATGCGGATAATGGAGTAGTTCGGATTATTAAGTAAGTAAAAGTATGAAAAAACAACCAGAAGATTATAAGAAGTTTTTTACAGCAGAGTGTGAAATAACCTGCTTGCACTGCGATTTTCTTATGCATCGCAGTCCGTTGGCTGCTGCTGATCTATTAGCCTTCAATAAGAGTCTGGAGTTTCACGTCTTCTTACGTAAAGATAAAGAATATCGTTGTGCCGATGAAGGGATAGAGCTTTTCTTTAATACTGAGCGTTACGAGAAATTTCTTGCTCATTTTCAATCATACGCTGATGAAGCTCTCAATGTCTTCGTTCCAAAGTGGAGTCAAATTCCAGAAAGTATAACTAAAGATGAGTTCATGGAGGCAGCTGGTTTTCTTGGTGAGCTCTGGTATTTCTATGGATTCACAGAATTTCCTTTTATTGATAAAGCATATGAGAGGGCTAAGACGGAGGAGAATACGGAAGTGCAGAAGAGATTAGAGGATTTTGGACAGTTTAAATTCACAGGACGTGAGGTGTTGAATGCTTTTTGGTTTGCTGGTGGACCTATTCCAAATATTCTTCTTGGAATATCAAAAATGTTTCTCAAAGATGATGATGCCAAGTTTCTTTTTCTTGAAGAGCTAGTATCTTTGTTTGATGGTTGGCGTCCGGCTCCAGAATTGATTCGAGAACGAAGAGAATACTATGGAATGAATGTGACTGATGGAACAGTAGAAGTGCTTGGATTTGCAGAGGCTCAGGAATTGTATACCCAATTCACACAAGTATCAGATGATGTGATTATCAAAGGTGTCACAGCTAATAAAGGGAAGGCTACTGGAAGAGTTATCATTGCTCCTATGCTCAATGATCATAGTGCCATCGCTTTGCTTGATGCGAGAATGCAGCAAGGGGATATCCTAGTGGCAGAGAGTACAAGTCCGGACCTTATGTCACTTTGTCGTAAAGCGTCAGCAATAGTAGCGGATCAAGGAGGATTATTGTCTCATGCCGCTATTGTGTCTCGGGAGCTTGGTGTGCCATGTATTATTCAGGCGGGGAACGCTACTCGAAGATTGAAAGATGGCGACATGGTAGAAGTAGATGCTGATAGTGGAGTAGTGAGAATAATTGAAAAATAATTATATGGAAGGAAAGCTAGGATCAATATTGGAGCAGGGAAATGAACAGAAAGAGAAACCTGAAGTGAAAGTCTTTTTCATCCGTCATTCACGGGCAACGTATGCTACGTATGCTGAAAAAGTAGGATCAGAGAACCCAGAGTCACCAATAGACGTGGAAAAACAACTACCAGACCTTCCAGAGATAGGTATTGAGATGGCGCACAAAGCAGCACGAGAATTCCTTGGTAGACTCAATCCGGTTAAGGATACTCTCTACGTGGTGTCGAGTAGTCAGATGCGCGCTCTTGAAACAGCCAAGATATATATAGATGAGGCGCTAGAGAGAGGGTTTGAAGTGGTGCGTCATGAGCAAGAGCAAAAAGGTGAGATAGTATCGAAGACAGGCACCGAGCTTGCCGGAGAGGTGGGAGATGGGTATATTCGTACGCTTGAAGGTCTTTCACTTCACATGGAAAACCAAATTCACGGTGCAATATTCAATGCACCAGCTCATATGCCAGAGATTAACTGGGAACAGGTGAGTCCAGAGACCAAAGTGCAGTTCGAAGAAGCACGCAAGATAGTGCTGACTGACGAGAGGGGATCATGGGGAGCTAATTTTGCTGCTCATGCTGAAGCAATCAGAAATATTATTCCTGAACTGGAAACGCCGAAAGGTTTGTATCAAACACAATATCAAGATTTGATGCGATTGGCTGACTTTGCACGAAAGAGGGTTTCCGGTACGAAACGTGTCAATATTATAGCCTTTGGGCATGAGAACTACATGGGTTATGCCCTGGAACATGACACTCATGATGAACGCATTGGTAATGTCGAAGCAGTCGAGCTTGGAGAAGATGGGTATCTCAATCGTTTGTAAGGTTGAGAATAGTACAAGGGGTGTATGAAAGCAAAAACGCGAGGCCTCGGAGGATTCCGAAGTCTCGCGTTTCAGTTAGGGTAG
>JAYRRF010000008.1:0-20612 GCA_041910335.1 Candidatus Moraniibacteriota bacterium | reverse complement strand
GCAATATTAATCAGCCAGCACCGAGTGCTCCAGCTGCTGAGCCAGTTATTAATCCTCAGCCAGTAGCTCCTGATACTCAAGCGGCTCCAGCAACTACTCCTGGACAGTAATCGAAGAACTTAATAGACTTCAACAAAAAGAACCCTTGAGGGGTTCTTTTTGTTATCAGACACTCTCTTGCAGGAGAGGAAAGTAGAGTAGAGAGCGTGCTCGTCTGATGACTCCAGCGAGAATAGGACTCCTCATAGATAGCTATAAAAATCGCTTAAATAAGGTATTTTTATTCATCTAGACCTCACATAAAGCAAAAGTGGTAGGAGGGGGCTCAAAGAAGGTTCTTTTTACTTGACAAGATTTCCATCCTTCTCTATTATAGAGAGTACGAATAAAAAAGTGCTTGACGTACTTTTTTTCTTTTCCCCAAAAGATTATTCGGTATCACTGTGCTGAAATGTGAGGTGTAAAAATAAGTCACTTTACCACTCACATTTCCGCATACACTCTTTGACAATTTATGTCTTTTTAGAGAGCTTATCTTTCGTCTGTGAGCGGAAAACGAAACTAGGCAATCTAAATAGTCAAGAAATAGGTCGTTCTGGTATAAACATTTATGTTTATACAGAATAGATAAAATGCAATGCTAAACGGTGAATAATATCTTTTCGAGTATTGTTCACTGTTAACCGATTGTCCGTGAGTGTTTTGTTTACCCGCCTGCAACTCGTAAGAGTGAAGGAGGGCTAGCTCAGAACATTTGCGGACAAGAAAATGAAAAGAAGGTTACTTAACGTATAGTGTGGATGCCTTGACTGAAGTAAGCGATGAAGGACGTAGGAGACTGCGATAAGTCTCGGGGAGCTGTCAACCAAGCTTTGATCCGGGAATTTCCGAATGGGGCAACCCAACTGGTTTTTACCAGTTATCCGTATCTGAATACATAGGGTACGGCAGCACACCCTGGGAATTGAAACATCTTAGTACCAGGAGGAAGAGAAATCAATAGAGATTCCGTCAGTAGTGGCGAGCGAAAGCGGAAGAGCCTAAACCACCATGCTTGCATGAGTGGGGTTGCGGGGCTTTTGGACTCGGTTGACCGGGGCCGTACAAGCAATTCTTAGCAGAACAGTCTGGAAAGACTGACCATAGGGGGTAATAGTCCTGTATGCGAAAAGAATTGCCAACGGTGCAAAAGTACCCAAGTAGGGCGGGGCCGGAGAAACCCCGTTTGAATCTGGGAGCACTAACTTCCAAGGCTAAATATTACTTCAGATCGATAGCGAACTAGTACCGTGAGGGAAAGGTGAAAAGAACCCCGATAAGGGGAGTGAAATAGAACTGAAACACTATACTAACGAAGAGTCGGAGCCTCAATTTATTGGGGTGACGGCGTGCTTTTTGCAGCACGATCCAACGAGTTAGTTCTATACGGCTGTTTAAGGGATGAAAGTTCCGGAAACAACAGTGAAAGCGAGCGTGAATAGCGCGAAATAAAAGTCGTATGGACTAGACCCGAAGCCAGGCGAGCTACATATGAGCAGGGTGAAGCTTGGGTAAAACCAAGTGGAGGCCCGAACCCACTAGTCGTACAACTCTAGGGGATGACTTGTGTGTAGAGGAGAAATTCCAATCGAGCTTGGCAATAGCTGGTTCTCTCCGAAATAGCTTGAGGGCTAGCGTCTTGTCAATTGTATCTGAGGGGTAGAGCTACTGGATGAGAATTCGCCGCAAGGTAGGGTTTTCAACCAAACTCCGAATACTCATGATATGTACCAAGGCAGTCAGTACTCCGGGGCTAAGCTCGGAGCACAAAAGGGAAACAGCCCAGATCGTCAGCTAAGGTCCCAAAATCTGTGTTAAGTGGGCAAGGAAGTGAAGACTCTTAGACACTTAGGAGGTTGGCTTAGAAGCAGCCACCCTTTAAAGAGTGCGTAATAGCTCACTAATCTAGAGTCTTCGCGCCGACAATGTAACGGGGCTAAAACACAGTACCGAAGCTACGGATTGTATCGTAAGATACAGTGGTAGGAGAGCGTTCCGTATTGCGCTGAAGCGGGAGGGTAACCGACCGTGGAGTATACGGAAGTGAGAATGTTGGAATGAGTAACCGCAATGTGAGTGAGAGCCTCACACATCGAAAGTCTAAGGTTTCCTGGGCCATGGTGATCATCCCAGGGTTAGTCGGTCCTAAGGCGAGGCTGAAAGGCGTAGTCGATGGACATAGGGTTAATATTCCCTAACCACATCTATATTCGAAGGAGTGACGCATTCTTGTACCTTCTGCCCCTTATTGGATTGGGGTCGGGGCTCTGAGGACGTCTGGTAGGCAAATCCGCCAGACATCAGTCCGATGGAGTCACGCGAAGCGCGTAGCAATACAAGCGAAGAGAAGAGAGCAGAGTGCCAGGAAAAACTTCTAAGGTTCGTATAGATGTGACCGTACCGCAAACCGACACAGGTGGACTGGGCGAGTAGCCTAAGATGAACGGGAGAGCATTCGTTAAGGAACTCGGCAAAAAAGCTAGGCGTAAGTTCGCAACATGCCTTGCCGGCAGTAATGTCGGCCGCAGCTAAAGTTTTTCAATCGACTGTTTACCAAAAACACAGCTCTCTGCAAACCCGCAAGGGGAAGTATAGGGGGTGACACCTGACCAGTGCTGGAACGTTAACGGGAGCGGTTCACGCCAATCCCCGAAGCGCCAGTGAACGTCGGCGATAACTATAATCGTCCTAAGGTAGCGAAATTCCTTGTCAGGTAAGTTCTGACCCGCATGAAAGGTGTAACGAGTTGAAAACTGTCTCAACGAATATCCCGGTGAAATTGCAATAACGGTAAAGATGCCGTTGACCTACACCAAGACGAAAAGACCCCATGGAGCTTTACTACAACTTGGTATTGAAATAGAGTTTTTGTTGCCGAGCATAGGTGGGAGACTTTGAAGCACTGCTTTCGGGCGGTGTGGAGTCATCACTGGAATACCACCCTGCAAAGATTTTATTTCTAACCTGCCGCCGTAATCCGGCGGGGGGACAGTGCCTGGTGGGTAGTTTGACTGGGGCGGTCGCCTCCTAAAAAGCAACGGAGGCGTTTACTAAGGTTGGCTAGATCCGGATGGAAATCGGATTGATAGTGCAAACGCATAAGCCAGCTTTACTGAAAGACCGATAAGTCAATCAGTCACGAAAGTGGAAGTTAGTGAACCGACCATCACTCGTAGGAGTGTGGAAGATCATCAGATAAAAGTTACCCTGGGGATAACAGGCTGATCCTGCCCAAGAGTCCACATCGACGGCAGGGTTTGGCACCTCGATGTCGGCCCATCGCATCCTGGAGCTGGAGAAGGTTCCAAGGGTTTGGCTGTTCGCCAATTAAAGCGGTACGCGAGCTGGGTTCAAACCGTCGTGAGACAGGTTGGTCTCCTATCTGGTGTAGGCGTGAGTTGTTTGAGGGATCTCTTTCCTAGTACGAGAGGACCGGAAAGAACGAACCTCTGGTGTATCGGCTGTCACGCCAGTGGCACTGTCGAGTAGCTATGTTCGGGTAGGATAACCGCTGAAAGCATCTAAGCGGGAAGCCAGGCCCAAGATAAGACAACTTCTATGAGCTTGCTCATAGAGAATTTCCTAGAAGATGACTAGGTTGATAGGTCACAGATGGAAGCACAGTGATGTGTTTAGTCGAGTGATACTAATAAATTCATTTAACTTTATTTTCGTTTTTCCTTGTACATGACTTCGGTCATGAATGAAGACGGTTAGCAGTGAAGAGTACTATAAAAAGTATTCACTGAAAGGTTGCAATGATATTTCAGACAATAAGACAAGTATACTTTGAGTTCAAAGTGTTCGGTGCTTCAAGCGGAGTGGAAACACCTGTTCCCATACCGAACACAGCAGTTAAGCGCTCTAGCGCCGATGGTAGCCGCAAGGCAAGAGTAGGCCAGTGCCGAGCACTTTGTACTTAAATATCATGACAAAAATACCCTGAAGAAGGGTGTTTTTTGTACCTTACGGCGCATAGATGTTTCTCAAAATATGCTATAATGTCTCTACATATGGAAATACACCAGAAAAAAAAGCTTATTATTAGCCTTGTTTATATCATACTCTTCTCTATTTTTGTGGGGGCGTTGTATTTTTTGTTTTTCTACCAAAAGCCTACCTGTATAGATGGAGTACAAAATGGCCAAGAGGATGGGGTAGACTGCGGTGGGATTTGCACAAATGTTTGTGTTGAAAAAGTAGAAGGTAAGCCTTTAGTAGTCGAAGAACTTACCATAATGCCAGGAGGATCCAACCACTACGATGTCTTGGCTCGTATTCATAATGAGAATAGTACCGAAGGAGCATCTGCTTTTACTTATACAGTAGAACTAAAGGATGAACAGGGGGGGATACTTGCTACTCGTACCGGGAAGAATTTCATCCTTCCACAAGAAGAAAAAAGCTTGATTGAAGTAGCTATTGAGTCTTCTGTTACTCCTAAAGAAGCGACTGTACGTATTGAGGATGTTGCCTGGGAGCGTTTCAGCGGATACCAAGAAAAACCTAACATCAATATTTATCAGAAGCGCTATAATCAAGTGACCTCAGGAGTTGGCTTTGGAGAAGCTTTTGGTCTTGTATCGAATGAAAGTCCCTATGACTTCCGTAGTCTTACCGTGAAAGTTATCTTACGCGATGCTAGTGGTAGAGCTTTGGCGATAAATAGTACAGAGATGCGCACCATTACTTCTGGAGAAGAGCGTGATTTTCGCCTGGTCTGGCCAGAAGCATTTCCTGGAGATGTCGTCTCGGTAGATATGGAGGTAGACGCGGATTATTATCACGCAGACAATTTCTTGAAGCAGTATTTGCCAGGAGGACGTTTCCAAGAAGTGACCCCTGAAAGTTACTAGCAGATTCATAGCCTCTCCTTGTATGTTATTTTTTCTTCGTCGACTAGACTGGGTTTTATTAGTCATTGTTGCTCTCCTTCTTTCCCTTAGTCTCATCATGCTTTTTAGCATTTCTTCTGCTGGTGGAACAGACTATTTTACCCGTCAGGCAGTAGCGGTAGGACTAGGACTCGCTATTCTTTTATTTGTTGCTACGTTGGATTATAAGCATATCGAGCGTTACAGTACGTTCATTTACTTTTTGACACTCGCCGTGTTACTTACAGTACTTCTCTTTGGGGTGACTGTGCGCGGTACTGCCGGGTGGCTTTCTTTTGGCTTTTTTCAGGTTCAACCAGTGGAGCTAGCAAAGGTGACGTTGATTATTTTTTTGGCGAGCTTCATCAGTAAAAAAAGATCAGAACTTGGAGAGTGGACTCGTCTTATCGTCAGTCTTTTTTTGACAGCAGCAATCATTTTTCTCGTTTTGAAACAACCTGACCTTGGATCGAGTTTGGTGTTGATGGCTATTTGGGGGGGGATGATATTAGCATCCGGTATTCGTATGAAACAAGTAATAGTCCTGGGAACACTAGCGATACTTTTAGTGACGGTTGGCTGGATGACACTCGATCAGTATCAAGTAGATCGCATAGAAACGTTTCTCAATCCAGAACTTGACCCTCAAGGGTCGGGTTACAATGTGCTTCAGGCCATAGTAGCGGTTGGGTCAGGCGGTGTTACTGGCAAGGGCCTTGGTAACGGATCGCAGTCACAATTAAACTTCCTTCCAGAAAAACAAACAGACTTCATCTTCGCAGTGGTGGTAGAAGAATTGGGTTTGGTGGGAGCCATCCTTACTATCGGCATTTATGCGGGCATGCTCTATCGCATTAAGCGAATTGGAGAAACAGCGAGAGATAATTTTGGCTATTTAGTAGCCGTGGGAGTCTTCATCATGCTCTTTGTGCAGCTTCTTATCAACCTTGGAATGAATGTGGGTCTCTTACCGGTGACTGGTATTCCGGCACCACTCCTTTCGTATGGAGGGAGCTCGCTCCTCTCTTTTTTCATCGCTCTTGGACTTCTTCAAAGTATCTATCAGCGCAAAAAAGGGAGTATGGATTATCGTATTACTCTCGAAAAAAGTCAGCTGTAATCCAATTGACGTTTAACCTCTCATTTGCTACAATAAGAGGGCTTAAAAAAGGCAAAAATATCCGTATTTTATGAGAATTCTCCTGGTTTTACAGGCTATTATCGCCATCATGCTGATTGTTTCTATCTTGCTCCAGAATAGAGGGTCTGGCCTAGGAGGTACCTTTGGAGGTGATTTTGGTGGGTACTATACCAAGCGAGGTATTGAGAAGTTTCTTGTCTATGGAACAGTTGTTCTCGCAGCCGCTTTTCTTATTCTTGCCCTCATCAATGTTCGTCTTTCCGCGAACATACTCTAATCAGTAATATACGCGTATTCGTATTTTTTCTGTTCTCAAACTGGCTACCCCGCACTCATTTCTCCGAGTGTATCGAGCTCTTTCGTACAAAGAACGTCTTTTAGCTGGTGCCGGCGTGACGATACTTTTCGGGGCGCTCATATTCTGGATAGGAGCTCTGTATATCACTTCTACCCAATCGGTAGCAGACTATGGTGGAGAATACCGAGAAGGTATTGCTTCCCAGCCTCGTTATATCAACCCAGTTATTGCCCAGACAAGTGAGGCCGATCAGGACTTAGTGGAACTTATTTACAGTGGCCTCATGGGTTATGATGACCAGGGAAAGCTCATTAAACGTATTGCTAGTGACTACAATGTCGAGGATGACGGCAAGCGTTATGTTTTTCATCTTAAGCAGGGAGTGAAGTTTCATGACGGAGAAGAGCTTACTGCTGACGATGTTTTGTACACCGTCCAAGTGATTCAGGACCCGAGCTACAAGAGTCCACTCCGTGCTAATTGGCTTTCTGTGGAAGCACAAGTAATTGATCGCTACACGATTAGCTTTACGCTGAAGAAGTCCTACTCCGGCTTCCTCGATAATCTCACTGTTGGCATCCTGCCGAAGCACGTCTGGGAAAGTGTCACCCCAGATAAGTTCTTACTTTCAGACATCAATCTGGCACCAATTGGAAGTGGAGCATACCAGTTCCGCTCAATGGAGAAAGATTCAAGCGGCAACATTCTCTCTATCGAACTTCGCTCTTTCAAAGAGTACTATGACGGAGAAGCCTATATTCCAAAGTTTATTTTTTCTTTTTACCCAGACCAGGAGACGTTGCTTGCTGCTTACAACAAGAAAGAAGTCATCGGTATTCATAGTATTATGTCTACCGAAAAAGAGCGTGTCAGCGAGCAGAAGAGCTCTCATATTTATCGTATTGCTATCCCACGTGTTTTTGCTGTTTTTGTGAATACGACAAAGAGTAAACCCTTAGCCTATGATGAAGTGCGTCAGGGATTGGCGTATGCTACTGATCGTGAGGCAATTGTGAGAGAGGTGCTTGGCGGAGAGGGAGTGTCTGCTACCTCTGCCTTTATGCCATTCATGGAGGGGTTTGCTTCTGATGTAGAGACGCCACATTTTGATCAGAGCAAAGCCAATCAGATTCTCGATGACGCTGGCTGGAAAAAGGGTGACGACGGGATTCGCTCTAAAGACGGTACACCATTAGAAATCGAGCTCTCTATCCCTACCTGGCCAGAGATTGAAAAGAGTGCTGAGTTACTCAAAGTACAGTGGGAGGCCATAGGAGCAAGAGTGTCAGTGGTACCGTACAGCCCAGCTGATTTACAGAAAAATATCGTGAAAAGCAGAGAGTATCAATCGATGCTTTTTGGTCAAGCAGCATCTCTTTCGAGCGATCCATATTCATTTTGGCATTCTTCTCAGAAGGCCGATCCAGGACTCAATATTGGTATGTTTGATAATAAGGATGCAGATGGTATCTTAGAGTCCCTTCGTGAGGAGATGGACCCAGAGAAAAGGCGAGAAGGATACAAAGCTTTTCAGCAGATTCTAGCAAGCGAAAACCCAGCCATCTTCCTCTATAGTCCGAACTACCTGTACGTGATGAGTAATACAGTGAAAGGGATGAATGTGACGGCGGTGAACAATCCAAGTTATCGCTTGAGCAATGCCTCAAAATGGTATATCGATACCAAAAGAGTACTTAAATAAACAAAAAACTATGGAAGCACTACACCCACTAGATACAGACAACTTTCATCAGATGATCACCGAGAGCCCGCTGCAATTCCGTACTGGCATGGAGATTGCTAAGGATATTCGGGTAGAAGGAGAGTTTGAAGGTATATCAGTGTCTGGTATGGGAGGTTCAGCTTTGCCTGTCGACCTTCTACGCATCCTATTCAATGACGTAGTGAAGCGTCACGGTGGCAAAGTGCCATCTTTGTACCAAAACAGAACCTACTCACTTCCAGTCACTCTGCCAGAGCGCACCCTCTATATCCTTAGCTCATACTCCGGTAACACCGAAGAAACCCTAGAGACTTTGGAAGAAGTTATTGCGAAGAATCTACCAGCTATTGGCATGTCAGCAGGAGGTGCTCTTGAGGCACGTTGTCATGAAGTGGGTATTCCGCATATCAAACTTCCGCTACCGAGTGAACATTTTCAGCCACGCATGGGAACTGGGTTTTTTGTTGGCGCTCTCTTAGAAATAGCCATCAATCATGGCATGCTTCCTGATGTTCGTGAAGAGGTACTCGAAGATGCAAGACAAGTAGAGGGAGAACTCAGTGCTCTGGAAGAAGAGGGGAAGGCTCTAGCTAAGCAATTGGAGGGTAAGACACCGGTTATCTATGCTCCAGATGCATTGCGAGGAGTAGCTATGGTGTGGAAAATCAAGTTCAACGAAAATGCCAAGACACCCGCTTTCTGGAATTACTTTCCAGAGCTTAATCACAATGAAATGGTCGGCTTTACTCTTCCGCAGGGTAAGTTTTTTGTCATCATGCTTCGTGATCGCGATGACCACCCGAGGAACCAGAAGCGCTTCGAGCTGACAGCTGAATTACTACGAGAAAAGGGGGTAGAAGCCATTGTTCTTGACATGAAGGGACAAAGGATGTATAATAGAGTATTGATGAGTATTGCTTTAGGGGATTTTACCTCGTACCATTTGGCGCTTGCCTACGGACAAAATCCGACGCCAGTTGATATGGTAGAAAAGTTCAAGAAACTCTTGGGATAAGGGTTTTGCCTCGATGGTGGAATTGGTAGACACACTAGCTTCAGGTGCTAGCGGGAGCAATCCCATGGGAGTTCGAGTCTCCCTTGAGGCACATCACACAGCTAATAGGGTGGTCTTTTTTTAAGACAAAAGGTTCGATTCCTTTTTTAGCACAATGTATACGTTCAGTCTCTTGGACGTCCAGATGAAATATCTCATCTGGGAAATTTTTTCCGTACAGATTTATCGTTAATGAAGAATCCTGATTCTTCCATAATTTATTCTATGTCAGAAGACAAAATAAAAAGGCCACAGGGTGGAAAGCGTAACTTTCATGGCCAGAAAAACACCCAACGTAAACCAGTCGAGTCTACTTTCGCAGTAGGAGCTCTCGAGGGTATTGTCGCGCGTGAGCAGTCCGCTCGTGTGCCAGTAACTACTTCTCGACCACGGCCTTTTGCTAAGCATCAGGGACCGAAGAAGAGCGCCTCACAGTCTGGTCTGAATAAGCCGGCTCATCCGATGAAGAACAATCCTTCAGAGGACAAAAAGCCGGGCAGTCAACCAGGAGGAGGCAAGAAGAAAAAGAATAGCAATAGGGGCAAGCGTGACAATCGTTTTCAGAATGTACGTGCCCATATGGAGCCACCGAAGAAGGCTGATGATGTGCCTGCTATTCCTAAGGATACCCTTCGTATCATTCCTCTTGGAGGACAAGAAGAAGTGGGACGAAACATGACTGTATTTGAATATGGCAATGACATCGTCATCATCGACATGGGTGTACAGTTCCCAGAGGAGGATATGCCAGGTATCGACTATATTGTCCCGAACGTATCTTATCTCAAGGGTAAGGAGAAAAACATTCGCGGTGTTATCTTTACTCATGGTCACCTCGATCATATCGGGGCTGCGCCTATTCTTTTGAAGCAACTCAATTATCCGACGATTATCGGTCGTGATTTCACTTTGGCGCTGATCCAGCGTAAGGTAGAAGATGTTCACAAGGGAGCTGGCAAACATGTGAAGACTATCCGTGTGAAGTCTCTCGAAGACCGTATCAAGCTCGGCGCTTTCGAGCTCCGCTTCTTCGAAGTCGAGCACTCTATCATGGATGCTATGGGTGTAGCCTTGGTGACACCATCGGGCTCTATCATTCACCTTGGCGATTGGATGATTAGCCATGAGCCGATTGATCCGAAAGCTAGTGAAGTGACCTATAATCATCTTGACACTCTACCAAAGCCAACCTTTTTGATGTTGGAGAGTCTCGGTGCTTTGAAGAAGGGTCTTCCACCATCAGAGACAGAGGTGCACAAGAACCTGCAAGATCTTATCGCTTCTGCACCGGGTCGTATCATCATCGGAACTTTTGCTTCACAGGTTCGTCGCATTGCTTATCTCATTGAGTATGCTGAGCGTCGCGGGAAGCGCATCGCCCTTGAAGGTTACAGCATGAAGATGAACATCGAAGTAGCCAAAGAACTTGGCTATCTCAAGACCAAGAAAGAGACTCTTATCCCGATCAATGACATTCACAAGTATCCAGATAATCAGATAGTCATTATCTGTACCGGTGCTCAAGGAGAGTCTAACGCAGCACTTTCTCGTATCGTCACTGACAATCACCGTTTCGTGAAACTGCAACGTAATGACACTATTGTTTTCTCATCTTCAGTCATTCCAGGAAATGAACGCACCATTCAGCGTTTGAAAGATAACCTTTACCGTAAATGTGACAACGTCATCCATAGCGACATGATGGAGATTCACGTCGGTGGTCATGGGACTATCCACGAAATCGAAGAAGTTATTCGTCAGGCCAAGGCTGACTATATCCTCCCGGTCTACGCCAATCATTACTTCATCAAAGAAGCAGCTAAGATTGCTTACCGCATGGGCTACCCAGACAAGAATGTCTTTGTCATGGACAATGGTCACATCCTCGAAGCACCAAAGTCTGGTGCTGGTATGCCGAAGCTTATCAAAGAAAAAGCTGACACCAGCTACGTCTTCATCGATGGACTTGGAGTAGGAGATATCGGACACGTAGTCCTGCGTGATCGTCAGGTGCTGGCTCAGGATGGTATGTTTGTCGTGACGGTGATAGTCGACGGTAAGAAGAAAGATATCGTCGGCAACATTCAGATCACCTCTCGAGGCTTCGTCCATGTGAAAGAAAACTTTGAGCTCTTAAATGAAGCCAAGCGCAAGGTGCAGAAAATTGTGAAGGACAATACCTCTAAAGACACATCATTGGATTGGGAAAACCTTCGCAATCAGATTCGTGAAGTCATTGGTCAGTATCTCTTCCAGAAGACTGAGCGCCGACCAATGATTCTTCCGGTAGTGGTGGAAGTCTAATCATAAAGATTGACTCTCAGCCATTCCAAAAACTTTTTTCGGACCAGAACCCTCTTCCAGCGAAGAGGGTTCTTCCTTGAAAACAACGAACTCTGTGACCAGAGACCATGCTTCTTTTGTTTTCAAAACTCCTAAAAAAGTTCTTAGAATGCTTATCAACCTCAGAATAAGTAAGCTGTTCATACCAAGAGTATGGTATAATAGGGCTAATTAAGGATATTTTATGCAAAAGCTTTTTTCGGGCGTGAAGCCATCAGGCAACCTTCATATCGGTAACTATCTCGGTGCAGTCAAGCAGTGGGTAGATCTTCAGGATGGCAATGAAGCTATTTTTGCTGTTATGGATTTGCATGCTATCACCGTACCACAAGATCCCAAAGAACTCACACGGCAGACTCTGGACATGATTAAGGTATATCTGGCTGCTGGTGTAGACCCGAACAAGTGCCTCTTATTTCTTCAGTCGCACATAGCGGCCCATAGTGAACTCGCTTGGATCCTGAATACCATTGCTCGCATGGGAGATCTTGATAAGATGACTCAGTATAAGGATAAGTCTCAGAAAGAGGGTGAAACGACAAGTATCGGCCTCTATGATTATCCAGTACTCATGGCAGCGGATATCTTGCTTTATGATACTGAAGTCGTACCAGTAGGGGATGATCAGCTCCAGCATATCGAGCTTGCTCGTACTCTCGCACGCCGATTTAATGAACGGTGTGGTGAAACGTTTGTCATACCAGAAGGACGTATACAGAAAGAAGGTGCACGTATCATGGGGCTTGATGACCCGACCAAGAAGATGTCTAAGTCAGCAGCCAGTGAGTACAACTACATCTCACTTACGGATGATGAAGCGATAGTACTTAAGAAAATCAAGAAGGCCGTGACTGATAGTGGTACCGATATTACCTATAGTGATGACCGGCCGGGTCTCAAGAACCTGATCAATATTTACAGTCTTTTCTCTGGTAAGACCCCTAATGAGATTGTTGCAATGTATGAGGGTAAAGGTTTCGGTGATTTCAAGACTGAGCTCGCAGGAGTCGTGAGCCGATTCCTCACTCCGTTCCAAGAACGCTTCGCAGCTATCTCTGATGAAGAAGTCCTCGCTATTCTAGAAGCCGGGGCCGTTAGGGCTCGTGCTCAAGCAGAAGCAAAGATGAAACAAGTCCGTGAACGAGTAGGTCTGCTATAAAAGAATATACAAGTAGTGAGGCCCCGGGTGAATTTTTTCACTCCGGGGCCTCGTATGTTTAGAGCGCATTAGCCTCAAGGGTAGCCTCGTGAGGGAATGTTTTCCGTGGCAGGCAATGGATGAGATGGTAACAGGGTTCATGACGTTTGACAAATTGTCCCCGAGTCCTAGGAATATCACAGTGGACACGACGAGAAGTATATTCACCAGGAATTCGCGTCATCAAGAGACAAATTCGGACGCCTTGTTGCTCAAGCCTTTCGACTTCCCTGTACCATTCGGTGAGAGCAAGGTGACCTAGAAGGTTGGTCTGAGGAAGCGGTGTTTTCATGAGGTAGCACCCCTTTGAATGAGAAAGAACTTATGTTGAGCCATAAAAAAACCACCCCAGTGGGGCGGTCTAAAACGCTTTTATTTTTTGCTTATTGGCGCTGATAAAATGTTTTTGGCTCATTGGTACTGAGTATACCAAACCTATCCCAGTATCGTCAAATCTACTGGGAGACTCGGTCTCTGAGTAGAGTTTAGTTACGGATAATAGCGAGTAGTTCAGTAGTTTTTTCTTCGAGTTGTTCAGGAGTCTCTGCCTCGAGATTGAGGCGAAGAAGGGGTTCAGTATTAGAGGCGCGGACATTAAACCACCAGGTAGGGTAGCTCACCTTGAGGCCGTCGAGCTCGTGCTGAGTGCCGTCGGCATATTTCTCACGGAGTTCTGCAAGGACACGATCTTTTTCCTCTACTTCGCTATTGATTTCACCAGAATGATAGTAACGTTTGATTTCTGCGACGAGCTCGCTCATTTTCTTGCCGGTCTCAGCCATAAGGTTCAAGAGCAAAAGAGCGGGGAGCGTACCAGCCTCTGCGAAAGAGTTCTCCTCGAAGTAGTAGTGACCAGAGAGTTCACCAGCAAATATCGCACCCGTCTCACGCATTTGGCGCTTGATATTAGCGTGACCGACTTTACATTCGAGGGCGACACCACTACTCTCTTCAATGATTTCTTTGACGGAACGTGATGAACGAAGGTCGTAGAGTATAGTCGCTCCAGGACGGCGTTCGAGGATGGTGCGAGCCAAGAGACCGGTGATGAGGTCCATCGGGATAGGTGTACCATTTTCGTCAGTGAAACCGATACGATCAGCGTCACCGTCATAAGCAATACCGAGGTCGGCACCTATCTCACGAACTTTGGCTGAGAGTTCATCTAGGGTCTCTACTTTGAGTGGGTTGGCTTCATGACAATTGAAAGCATCATCGAGGTCGTTGTAGAGGTAGGTGAGTGAGAGATTGTCTTTGAATTGCTCATAAATAGGAAGTTCGAGTACGCCCATGGCATTGGCGGTATCGATAGCGAGAGTGAACTTGCTTTCTCCTAATGAAGCAAACGAAGCGAAGTAGCCGTAATAGGCTGGTTTGATATCTTCTACTTGGAGGCTACCTTTGATATCAACAGGAGGGAAGTCAGAAGCGAGAGCGATATCACGAATGTCAGAAAGGCCCGAGTTTTCACCGACAGGTAGAGCGCCACGAAGGGCAATCTTCATACCATTGTACTGAGGAGGGTTATGAGACGCGGTGATAGAGATAGCGACATCGATATCGAGCCGACCAGCTGCGAAGTAGACCATCGGCGTAGTGATGACACCCAAGTCGATGACATTGGCGCCGCCATCCATAATCCCTCGAGTAAAGCTCTCAAAGAGACTTGGGCTCGATGAGCGTACATCGCGACCAACGCCCACTGTAGAGGGGTTGAGGTGGAGGACGACTGCTCGACCAATGGCATAGGCATCAGCCTCGTTGATTTCCTCGGGGTAAATACCTCGGATATCATAGGCCTTGAAGATTTCCTTTTTCATAGAGTTTTCATTAGTATTGATATTATAGCATCTCTTTACTTTTTGGCTTAAATAGGCTATAGTGAAGCATCTTAATGAATATTTTTTATGGCACTTCAAGTTGGTATCGTGGGACTCCCTAATGTTGGTAAATCAACTCTTTTCAAGGCATTGACCCGCAAGCCCGTTGATATTAATAACTATCCTTTTTGTACTATCGAACCAAATGTCGGTATCGTCGAAGTGAAAGACCGAAGACTCAATGAGTTAGCTGATCTCTCTGGTAGTAAGAAAATCATTCCAGCAGTGGTAGAGTTTGTTGATATTGCTGGTCTCGTCAAAGGAGCGAGTGAAGGCGAAGGATTGGGGAATAAATTTCTTCAGAACATTCGTGAGGTAGACGCCATCGTGCACGTCGTCAGAGCTTTTGAAAATAGCGACATCATTCATGTACACAATCGTGTCTCTCCAGGGGATGACATCGCTATCATAGAGACCGAGCTGATCTTGGCGGATATGGAAACAGTCACCAAGAGAAAAGTGAAGACCATCAAAGAAGCTCGCTCTGGTAATAAGGAGGCCATAAAAGAATTAGAGTTGCTTGAGAAAGTGGATGCGGTTCTGGCAGAGGACAAGTTGGCCAATACATTGATGACTACTCTGTCACCTGAAGACCAGAAGGTACTCAAGGGATTGCAGTTACTGACGAGTAAGCCAGTCCTTTTCATTTACAATGTCTCTGATATTGATGAGAAGCTCGCTCCAAGCCTTGAGGCACGACCACACGTGAAGCTCGATATCAAGATAGAAGAGGAGCTTATTGAAATGACAGAAGAGGAGGCGTTGGAGCTTGGTATGGTATCGAATATTCCGACACTGGTGAGTGAGGCATACAAGTTGCTCGGTCTGATGACATATTTCACTACTGGCCCGGAAGAAACAAGAGCATGGACTGTGAAAGCGGGATCAACTGCACCACAGGCTGGAGCAGCTATTCATGGGGATTTTGAGGAGAAATTCATCCGAGCAGAAGTGATTCACTGTGACAAGCTCAAAGAGGCAGGATCATGGACCAAGGCACGTGACCTAGGTACTCTTCGCCTAGAAGGCAAGACCTACGTCGTTGTCGATGGTGATGTGATTATTTTCAAGATTTAGGAGTATTCATTGAGAAGCAGGAGTCCTCATTTTTATGGGGATTTTTTGTTTTTTGGTGGTATAATGAAAGTATCAATATAAAACCAAAAAGATTGTATGCCCGGTAGTACAATTGCGACCGAGCAAGTTGATATCAATATTGATTTTTTAGTCATAACAAAAATAAAAAGACATTTTTTCTTAGTTGATAAATATACTGAAACTAAGTCGAAATTGTCATACCGGGTATGCGTATAGAAATGGAACAACTGAAAATGTTCCTGATTGATTCAAGTATTCTGCCCAAGGAACAGGTCGAAGAAGCTGTAAAGTCTGCTCAGGAGGGAGGGAAAGATCTCGGAGCTACTCTTCTCGAAAAAGGACTCGTCAAAGAGGCTGAACTCCAGCGTATGTACGCGTATATTCTTGGTATTCCATTTGTGGATCTTTCCAAGGAAACGATACCGATTGATATTCTCCAGATTGTCCCAGAGCTCATCGCCAAGAAATACAACATCGTTTCTTTCCAGAAGTCTGGAGGAGATTTGAAGGTTGCTATGCTTAATCCGGAAGACCTTCAGACAATTGATTTCATCAAGAAAAAAACTAGTCTTCGTATCATCCCGTGCCTCACTACTCGTGAGAGTATTCAGGAGACTCTGAAACAGTACGAGCGAAGCCTTAAGGCGGAATTTGGAGATATCTTGACCGATGAGGTGAAGGAAGAAGGGAAGGAGCAAGAGGAAAATCTTGAAGCAGTCGCAGCTGGACTGCCCATCATCCGTATCGTCGACACTCTTTTGAAGCATGCTATTCTCGAGTCTGCTTCAGATATTCACATTGAACCAGAAGAAAAAGAGGTGCATGTGCGTTACCGTATCGACGGTGTACTTCATGAAGCCATGACTTTGCCGAAAGACGTAGCCCAGGGGATAGTAGCTCGTATCAAAGTACTCTCTAATCTCAAACTCGATGAGCATCGCTTGCCACAAGACGGGCGCTTCAAGATTGAGAAAGAGGAGTATAAGATCGCCTTTCGTGTCAGTATCTTGCCGGTTTTTGATGGTGAGAAAATAGTGATGCGTCTTTTGGATGAATCATCCAAGGGTCTGACCTTAGAGAAGATGGGTCTTCATCCGCACGCTCTTGAAGTGGTGCAGAGGGAAATCAACAAGCCAAACGGTATGATTTTGGTGACTGGACCAACAGGGTCTGGTAAGACTACTACACTTTACACAGCAATGGATATTTTGAATACCCCTGAAGTCAACGTTAGCACCGTAGAAGATCCGGTGGAGTATCGCATGCCCAGGGTCAATCAGACCCAAGTGCAGCCGAAGATTGGTATGACTTTCGCCGCCGCACTCCGCTCACTTCTTCGCCAGGACCCAGATATCATCATGGTGGGAGAAATTCGAGACCAAGAGACGCTTGAGATTGCCATGCACGCCGCTATGACTGGACACCTTGTGCTCTCTACGCTTCATACCAACAGCGCTGCTGCTACACTGCCACGTATGCTTGATATGGGAGCGGAACCATTTTTGATTGCCTCAACAGTGAATGTCATTATTGCTCAGCGCTTGGTGCGTCGACTCTGCGTCGATTGTCGTAAGGAATATCGGCTTGAAAAGAAAGAGATTGAAAGCCTCGCTAAGCTCTATGATATCGATGATATCTTCAGCTTCTTACAGAAAGATGCTGAGATTAAGAAATACCTCAAAGATGTAAAAACCTGGGAAGATGTACCACTCTATAAAGCAGTGGGTTGTGATCAGTGTGGAGGTGAAGGGTATCGAGGACGGCAGGGTATCTATGAAGTATTAGAGATGGATACTGATGTACGTAAACTAGTCACTCAAGAGGGGACGACGACAGAAATGATTGACGATCAGGCCCGTAAGAATGGTATGGCTTCCATGGTCACTGACGGTTTTATGAAAATAATTCAAGGCATTACTTCACTTGAAGAGGTGATGCGAGTGACGAAAGAGTAGGCTTGATTTGCGAGCCTTCCGGTGTTATTTTTAATGCAATAAGATACATTATGAAAAAAATAAAAGAAAAGTTACTCCTCGGAGTTTTCGTACTAATGAGTGTCTGTGTCTTTTCAGTGGCGTATGCTCAAGAAGAAGATCCTGGTCTTCTCCAGTCACAAACAGTTCCAGCTCAGCAGGGATCACAAGAGAGTGCTCCTACAGGAGAGCTCACTTCTTGTTTTGATTATTATCGTTTTGGTTCGGTACCAGTAGAGCTTTCTGCGGAGACCGTACGAGTAGCACAGGGTGCGGATTTGAAAATACAAGGCAAGGTGACCAATCAGAATGATTATCGAGTAGATGATATCACTGTTTACGGAAAGATTTATTATAAGAAAAATTTTGAAAAGTCTTCCTTTGGTCCTGATATCATTCAGATGTTCCCGTTGGCAGAAAATATCTCTCTTGAAGCTGGTGAGGAGAAGACATTTACATATGTGTATCATATTCCCGCCGCTCTCAAACCAGGCAATTATCAAGTAGCGGCTTTCGTGGTCTCACATGACAGATTCAACATGGCTGGGCTTTCTTTTACAAGCGATGTAGTTGGGAGTCTTTTGAATTTCTCTGTTGTTGGAGAAGATAGAGGATCTGTGTATTTTGATAATACCAAGACAGTTTTGAATAATATTCCTTTTCACAGCGCTATTTTTCCACCGAGATCAGCGGTGCCAATTGGAGGTCTACCTCTTTCTGGAATTATTGTGAACACGACACCGCTTGCCGTTAGTGGAAAAGTACATTGGAAAGTGTATTCATGGGACAGTATGAATGCACAAAACCTTATAGAGGAGGCAGATACTCCAGTCATGATTAATCCATCATCTCAGACAAGTATCGCCTATAATGTCCAGGATAAGAGCCATACTGTGTATTACGTGATTGGGGAACTCATTTTAGATGGTTCTTCTGTGCCTGTTTCATCACTCCAGGTGCGCTATGTGCATACAGGTCCAGAAGCTCTCTCGTTGCCTCGACTTGGTTTCTTGGGGGTTACAGGATACCCTGCTGAGAAAGAGAAAACGAAAGCCTTTGTCTGTATACATAGTACAGGAGCAAGTAATGTCAAAACCGCTAAAGTAGTGTTGACAGTCAAATCGCTACCACAAGCGTCTAGCGGTCTAGGCAAGTTTTTGAGCGGTGAAGCTAAGGAGATGATGCGCCGAGAATACACAGGCGTTATCCCGGGTAGAATGTCAGCTCTGGCTCTCCCTTTTTCTGAAAGTATGAACAGTTTCTCTGTTACCGCAGAATTATATAATGACGACAAGCTCTTGGATACAGTTACTATCGATTATCCTTGTTTGTCATCAGGCACATCAGAATGCAAAGCAACGCTAGCGGGGCAAGGTACGCGACATATCTCTCGATCAGGTATCGCTGTCGCTATTATTGCTGGAGTACCTCTACTTGTTTTTGCTCTTGCCTGGTTGTGGAAAAAGAAAAATAAGACTAAACGGTAACAAAATCGTATGGATAAAAAAAAGAACAAAGAGCTGTCAGGTTATATCATCCGGTCTTTTACCATAGTGTTAGTCATGGCTGGAAGTATGACTGTCTTTAGTGACAAGGCTGCTGCAATGCTCATGCAAGAGAATGTCAATCAAGATGGTGGAGGATACGATACCTTCTCAGAAGAGCCAGCAACTAATCTTCCTGTTGAAACTGTCAACACTATTACTAATAATGGTAGCGATACTGTCACTGTTGAGACAAGATATATCACTAATGGCTCATCAGTAGCCGGGTACCGGAGTTATAACACTCAAGTCTCAGATACACTTTGGTATGCTTGGAATAGAGGGCTTGGGACGCTCTATCCTTCATCAGATGGTGCTATTAATGGTTGGGTGGCTGGACTGAGTGACCCTAATATCACTATCGGTTATGATTTTGGGGTATATGATAGTACCGGAGTGAATAGAATTGCTGAGGGGGCGACCATAACCCAAGGGTCACAAGTGGTGATGAAGTTTTCTCCGTACGTCTCCGATAACATATTTTGGTTCGGTACTGGGTATTCTATGGATTCTCCTTATGGAGAGTGGCATGCTAATGCTGACGCACCATCAAGACAGAGTAATAAAGTAGTTTGCGATCCCAAGGATTTGACACAGCAGTACCAGTTGAGCTCTTTGGCTGGGTCACTTGCATTTGATGTCTACATTCCTTTTTCTGTGAACCCACCAGATAGAACGCTTGCTGACCTCAGCGGTTTTTCTTGTGGGGCACTTACGAGTAACCCAGATGGTTCACAGACGGCCCTCTGTACGGCTACTGGGATAGGGTCTGTCACACCAACTTTCAATTACGATGCTACATATGGTAAGTTCTACTACCGTTATACAGACCAGCGTGATATGACGAATATTGGTTGGGGCGGACCAGGGTGTTATGGAAACAACATTCCTATGACCAATGCTTTCGGTCAAGCAAATGGCCCTTCCACAAATGGGGTTACCTCTATTCCAGGTCCATACGTTGCTAATATTCCAAGTCAGAGTTTTGCCTATCCACTCACTATTGTGAATAATAACAATCCGCCAACCACTCCCACAATGACCTGTCCAGCAAGCGTGTCTGTTGGCCAAGATATAACCGCTACTTTGACATCTTCTGATCCAGATGGTAACCAACTGCGTTACGCTGTTGGTTGGTACTCAAGTAGTACACCAGATAGTAGCTGGACTGATCTTGTAGATAGCGGTACACCCGGATCTCTTATCAAAGTGGGCGGCTATAGTACAGCTGGAACATACACAGTGTATGGTTGGGCTCAAGATAGTAATGGAGCAAGTTCATCGCCGAGCTCTTGCGTAGTTAATGTCGAACCAGCCCCAGTAGTAGACCTCAAAATCAATGGTAGTGATGGACCTCTCTCTATCCCAAGAGATGGAAACCTCAATATCACCTGGGGTAACATCCCAAACGCTGTCTCTTGTACCGGAACAGGCAATAACTGGAATG
>JAYRRF010000007.1:0-10058 GCA_041910335.1 Candidatus Moraniibacteriota bacterium | reverse complement strand
GAGGCAATAGCTGTGGCAGGAAGGAGTCTGGTGCCGGTACCACCGGCGAGTATAATACCTTTCATATGTTGTTATTTGAATTCTTTAGGGATTGGGAATTTTCGACAGAGTTTCACTACTTCTTTGCGGAGACGTTCTGTTGTTTTCTTACTATTATCTCTTAGTATCTCATCCATCCAAGAAACAATCTGTTTTACTTCTGACTCCTTCATACCACGAGTCGTCAACGCTGGCACACCAACTCTGATACCGCTCGGGTCCATTGGTCCGCGTGGATCATCAGGAATGACATTTTTGTTGACGGTGATACCAATACTATCGAGCCGTTCCTCTGCTTCACGTCCAGGGAGAGCATATGTTGTCATGACATCAAGCATAATCATATGGTTGTCGGTTCCTCCAAAAAGCACGTTACCACCTCTTTTGATGAATTCACGCTCTAGAGTCTTCGCATTTTTGAGCATCTGCTTACCATACTTCTTGAAACTTGGTTTGAGTACCTCTCCGAAGGCAACAGCCTTAGCGGCGACATTGTTCATGTGTGGTCCGCCTTGCAGTCCAGGAAAAACAGCTTTATCAACCGCTTTGGCAAACTCTTGTTTACAAAGGATCATACCTCCTCGAGGTCCTCGAAGAGATTTGTGTGTCGTCAAGGTGACCACATCAAAATATGGTACTGGATTAGGTATTACCTTAGAAGCGACAAGGCCGGCGATATGGGCCATATCCATCATACTCTTCGCTCCAACTGCCTTGGCAATAGCGGCAAATTTCTCATAATCCAGTGCTCGTGTATATGATGAGAACCCCGCCAGAATGAGTTTAGGTTTTTCTTTTTTGGCGAGTTTCAAGAGCTTGTCATAATCAATCGTTCCATCAGCCTCTGTCTTGTAACGAACAAACCGGTAGACTTTAGTCATCACTGTAGCTGGATGGCCATGCGTGAGGTGTCCACCGTGCGAAAGATCCATACCAAGAATACAGTCTCCCGGTTCTAGAAGAGCAGCATAGGCTGCTACGTTGGCTGGTGCACCAGAGAGTGGCTGCACATTGGCGTGTTCGGCTCCGAAAATCTTCTTGGCTCGCGCAATAGCAAGGCTTTCTATCACGTCAGTATTTTCTTGACCGCCATAGTAACGACGCCCCGGATATCCTTCAGAATATTTGTTAGTGAAGATAGTACCGAGTGCCTCTAAGACAGCCTCCGAAACATAGTTCTCTGAAGCAATCATCTCAAGTCCATCACGCTGACGTACTTCTTCGTGTATGAGTGATTGATATATCTGTTTGTCTTGTTTTTGAAGGTATGGTTTTTTCATAGATTTTCTTCACTTAAATATTCTGCAAGAGCAACTTCATAACGGCGTAACGGTGGACGTTTCGTATTGATAAGGACCGAGTACTCTGGTCTTTTGGCGGGTCTCGGAAAAGCATCCGGTGTCACTGGCGTAATCTTCGTCGTAAGACCAGCCTGACGATACAGCTCTACCACTGCCTGGTACCAGGTCACGGCTCCTGTATTCGTCAGGTGATAAATACCGCATGGAGCCTTATCTTCGAGAAGATCTTTGGTAGCCATAGCGAGGTCGGGTGCATAAGTGAAACAACTCGTTTCGCTATCCACCGCCTGAACTTCATCCCTAGTTTTACCGGCACCAAGCATAACATCAAAAAAACTTTTTTTGGCAACTTCTGAAACCCCCGGCTTACCGAAAAGTTTTGAGAGCCGTATTAAATAGTATTTTTTGGCACGACCCATCACTTCTTGTTCGCCCAGTGCTTTACTCTCACCATAACGTGATAATGGATTAGGAAATGCATTTTCTCCATATCCCTTCTCACCACCGCCATGGCAGTTACCACCGCAACAAGAACTACTTCCACAGCCACTCTTCATCTCCTGCTCTATCTCTCCATCAAAAACATAATCTGATGAATAATGTACCAGTGTTGCCTTGAGATCATTAGTAATACTCGCCAGCTCCCTTGGTACATCACGATTCAAAAGAAGGGCTTTCTGATATTCTGCCTCATCCTCTTCAGCTGGGTCCACTGCGTTATAGGCAACACAATTGAGAATAAAGGTTGGTGCTACTGCTTCTATTTTTTCACGTAGCTCCTCAAACTGCGTCACATCAACATCTTCTTTATCCCACGCAACCACTTCATACTGTGGGTCGTGAGTGAAAAGATCAAAGAGTGCCTGACCCAACATGCCTTTTCCGCCAAGAATAAGTACTTTCTGCACCATATATATTCATTAAGAGCTAACTTATCCATTATACCAGATTGCTCATAAACCAAAAATCCTCCACTTATGAGCAGAGGATTGACTTTTTAGCGCTTAATATACTGGTTTTCGTAATACTCTTGGTAACTTCCATCTTTTACCCGCTGCCACCACTCTTGATTCTCCCGAAACCAAATCACTGTTTCTCGAAGTCCCTCTTCGAGAGAAACTTCGGGCTTCCAACCCAGCTCCCGCGTAATCTTGCTATGGTTTATAGCGTAACGTCTATCATGCCCTGGTCGGTCTTTGACGTACTCAATAGTGTCTTCATCAAGCTGCATAATTTCTAATAACTTTTTGATAATCCAAAGATTCTCTCGCTCGCCATCCCCTCCGACACAGTACGTCTCACCGATACGTCCATGATGAATAACAGCATCAATAGCACGAGCATGATCACGAACATGGAGCCAATCTCGTACCTGTAGTCCATCACCATAGACCGGTACCTTCTTACCCTCTAAGAGATTGGTAATAGCCAGTGGAATAAGTTTCTCAGGAAAATGGTACGGTCCATAGTTATTAGAACAGTTAGAAATAGTGATGGGGAGGTTGTACGTATGGAAGTAGGCTTCTACGAGGTGATCACTCGCTGCCTTAGAAGCGCTGTATGGGCTACGGGGATCATAAGGCGTATGTTCATCAAAGGGCTCATCGTGTGGCCCGAGAGCTCCATACACTTCATCAGTGGAAACATGGTGAAAGCGCTTATTGTATTTACGCGCAGCCTCGAGAAGCACTTGAGTACCCAACACATTTGTCTCGATGAACACGCTCGGCTCTAAGATAGAGCGATCTACATGTGATTCTGCTGCAAAATGCACAACGATATCACATTCTGCCACCAGACCATCAACCAATTCTCTATCGGTGATGTTACCTTTGATGAATCGATGGCGTGCATCATGCTCAAAACGAGCCAGGTTTTCCAGATTGCCTGCATACGTCAAAGCATCAATCGTGATCACTTCATACTCTGGATACGCATCGAGTATATAGTGGACGAAGTTAGAACCAATAAAGCCAGCTCCACCGGTAACGAGTAGTTTCATAGTTATGCTTGATAAATAAATTCTTGAGCAATATCAGCTAAGAGTGGTTGATTCTGATCCTTCTCTGAAATAGTCAGCTCTCCAATTGCTGGCCACTCAATACCGATTGCTTTATCATCGTATTTCACCCCTCGGTCATGTTCTGGTGAGTACACATTCGTACACTTATACGCAAACACCGTGTTATCTTCAAGAGTCACGAAACCATGTGCAAAACCCTCAGGAATCCAAAACTGCCTCTTGTTCTCTGCGGTCAACTCTACCGCTACATACTCTCCGAATGTCGGCGATCCCTGACGAATATCTACAGCAACATCGAGTACTGCACCGGCAAGTACAGTCACGAGCTTTCCCTGAGCAAAAGGTGGTGCCTGATAATGAAGACCACGAAGTACTCCTTTCTTAGACTTTGAGAGATTATCCTGCACAAAGACACCTGATATGCCCATCTCTTGATAACGTGGCTGATTGTAAGTCTCAACGAAAAACCCTCGCTCATCACCAAATACCTTTGGCTCAATGATAAGTAAATCTGGAATCTTTGTTTGGATGACATTCATAATATTTGGCAGTTACTTCTCTTTTCAGGATAACACATCCTCTCTGGGGAGGATAAGTGGGTAAGGCTCTCGCTCGTCAGCTACCGCCCATCTAAGCCATTGAAGCTCAAAAGGAATAATCTGCAAAGCTGTACTGCTTAGATCATCTACTAGAGTCCATTTTTTGCCTGAAGAGTCTACCATATCACTCTGATAGATTGTCTCAGGAATATCGATGAAAAAGGCGATCCTCGTAGCAAACGCTCTACGATACGCTTCCCAAACAAAAGCGACTGGTATCTCCGCTACTACAAATCCTAGTTCGGTGATTTTCCGTCCTTGATATTTCTTATTTTCCCCAAAGAACTCCTGCGTGAGTCTCTTGAGCGAATCTCCAAATGGGTCTGGCTGAGTAGTACGCATGAGTGTCCCTGGTTGATGGTAGAGGTCAGTCCAACCATCATCACCCGCCTCACGCATCTTATGAGCATAACCAATAATCTTCCCTACCTCGTCTATCACTCGGGGAATAGCGATAATAGTCGTATAACTCCCTCCCATACCAACGCTCTGATTAAATATCTCTCGAGGAATGAGTCCATTGTTCTGCTTACGTTCTTCCCACAACTTCTCGGCCAACACCGAAAAAACCTCTCCGAGGTTTTTCAAGTTCTTTTCTTTGAGCCACTGTATGAGTTGTTGTTCCATAGGGTATAGCTATAGTATACCCCATGAGATGCTTTTTTGTCTGCGAAGCACTTTTACTTCAGAGCATAGGATCAGACATCTCACGGGGCAAAACAGAACGAAAACGAACCGCTCTGCCATGATAGGCATTACGGTTCGTCTTGCTTCGAACACGGTCGAAATGTAACTCAAGCGACCTGAAGGCTCGAAACGAATTCTGGACCCAGCTGCAGTGCTGTCACCAGAGATTCATCAGTTGGCCAGGCATCTGCCACCTCACCGCTCCCAACACGAGGAAGCGGAACTTGCCTCAAGGAAAGCAGATGATCGTCCATCATGGTACGTGCGGGCGCTCCCGAGTGTTCTGCTCGCCTGCCGGTCACCGCCCAGCAAGAGAGTAGATAGCGAAGTGCTTGATCTGTCTCGCTGAGGTCGCCGATAGTGAACGGCGGTACTGGTCTGTGACCTCCCCGGCCATCCCCCTCCACAAACTTCGTCGTGAAGATATCATGATCGGGTTTATTGATATCACCCAACATTCGGCTGCGCCAACAGAGGACGCGATGGTTGCTCCGCAGACGCACGAGGCCAGCCGCTACCACGTTGGCGAACGTATAGTCGCCCTCATGGGCAAAAATCGTCACCGTGACCGCAGGGCCGCAGGGCCGATTAATGAAATCGTAAGTCCGAACTCCGTTGGAAAGGCCCTGAATTTTCTCCCCAGCAGAAAACTTGTAGAAAGCGCAATCCATAATCTTGCGCATCATCGTTTCATACCGCATTGTGCATTTCCCTTCCATGCTAGGAAAACCTGGTGTCTGACGAGGGTCCGCCAAGACTGGTTAGAGTATACTCTGCCACTTACCTTTGTCAACAGAGGAAACAAAAAACACCCTTTCGGGCACTTGGTATCAAAATATTTGGTGGGTACGGGAGGATGTGTTGCACCCCCCCGTCCCGAAAGGCTCCTAACCCCGATCTTCTGCGGAAGCCTCGAGAGTTTCCTGTCCCAGGTAATTCCTGAATTGGAGCATATCCGCCAAATACAGGTATCCCTGAGCATCCAGCTGGCTCTTGTGATTCTTGAACTCATCCGAGCCACTGCTCGCCATGAATTCATGCAAGGCTCCCTGATCATCCAGGTAGATGATATAGTCACGAAAGTAGTCGGCAATGGCGCCCCCCGTGGCCAGAACCATCTTCTTCTGGTCCTCGATGGCCAGAAAATCCAACAACCCATTCCACTGCTTCTTGGCAAGAAGCTGAGGGTGCGCGGGAAAAGGAAAGAACTGATTCATTGTGAACACTCCGCAATTACTGGGCTATATTGCCACAGCTTAGAAAATACTTACAAAATATTCTCAAAGCTACTGCAAAATATTTGGTGGGTACGGGAGGATGTGTTGCATCCTCCCGTCCCGATCGTGTCCAGCCTATCTAGAGACTGGCCACCAGCCTTGCGATCGCCGAAAGGGCGAGGGCATCGGCAGTTTCGACCACCGCCTGCTTCCACGGCTTGAAGATGACCGCGCCCGGCTTCTTGCCGAATTCGGTACCAGCCGCGAAATGGGCTTCTTCGGTGATCCCGTCTTCGAAAGTCATCGCGCTGAAGGGTACTTCGATGGCACCGAAACGAACACCTTCATTCGCCCTGGGGTCAGCCAGGAAGAACAGACGATCCGCGTTGACGAATGCACCGGGCAAGATATTCGGTTCAGCCGAAAACCCACCTTCTTCTTCGCCTTCCTTGGACATCGTTTCGTCACGCGACAGCATCGCCGCGTTCAGACCGCCGACCACACAGAGCGTGGCACCGCCCATGTTCGGACGTGATTCCATCAGCAGTCCAACCCAGATTTCACCATCCCGTTCGGGATGACGGAAAAAGGGCAGGCTGGCTTCACCGCCACCGTGCGACTGACGCAAGATGGGGCCCTGATAGCCTTCGGGCCGCAGACCAACGCCGATCGCGACGTCGAAACCAGGATTGACCAGGATAACCCTGGACGAATCGACTTCTTCACCGCCGACAAAGGCGCGCCACTGACGCGATTTGCCTTCTTCGGGTGCGGGAGTCACTCCCAGAAAGGAAACGACCGCTTCAGCCGACGGACAAAGCGCACTGATATCACTGGACATGTTAACCTTAGCCCTTTCTGCCCCCTCTTTGGGGCAAAATCTCGTCATACCACCCAGTCCCTTACGGATTGAATGTTGACCTAATATGTTAGCATATTTTTAAACAAAAGTCAATAGTAAAACCGCCCCACAAGAGGCGGTTTTTGCTTAATCTGAAGCCATACAGTTATGTATGATAGCTGATTAAATCTGAATATCATTCATCACATCATCCAAACTACGCTTCTCGGCTGGAGCCTCTGGCTCACGCGGTGGAATATCATTGACGGTACCGTAGTCTTGGCGTGGTTCGCGTGGAGGACGAGTACTTCCTTCCGGCTCATTGATCTTGAGGTTCACACGGGCATTGTTACGAGCACCGATGACACGAAGAAGCGTACGAAGTGCCTTGGCAGTCATACCCTCACGACCGATCACCATACCCATATCACTTGGATCTACATCTAGAGTAATCAGTACTCCCATCTCATCAATCTTGCGTTCTACTTTGACGGCTTCTGGTTTGTCAACGAGCATCTTCACTACATACTCCACAAACTCTCTGTCTTTTTCATTGTCTGTCATACGACTTGTACTATGAATTATACTGTTTACTGATTTGAAGAGCGACTCTTCTTCTTAATAATACAAAGAAAGCCAAAAGCCGGCAAGTTCACCTTATTAACATTTCGACTGAAACGCTAACGGAGCTACCGCTCTTACTTTACCCACTCCTCCGGTCGACTGAACGGGGTCCGCTTCCATACTAGACTCTGTCGACAGAGAAGTTCTGAAGCGAGTTCCGGCTGCGCGAGAAGTGCTTGTACGACAAACTCCATACGTAATCCCTGAGAACCCTTGACGAGTACTGTGTCTCCCGCTCGGACAAAACCTTTAGCAAACTCAGCTGCCTCCATCGGCGTAGAGAACCAGAAGAGCTGTTTTTCTGAAAACCCACTCCCCACCAAAGACTGATAAAGGGCTTGCATGTGTTCACCGACAAGTGCCACGAAGGAGACATTGGCTTCCCGTAAATGCGAGGCGAGACCAATATGTTCATCATCACTATTCTCTCCCAGCTCAAGCATATCTCCCAAGACTGCCCCTTTTCGTGGGGACTGTATGTGAGCGAGAGTCTCAATAGCTGCTCGCATCGAAGCCGGTGAGGCATTGTAAGTATCATCTATCACTCGCGAATCATTGATGCCCAAAAACATGTGCATACGTCCCGGTAGGGATCGAAAGCCTTCAAGTGAACGTGCAATCTCCACAAGATTCAATTTGAAAGCTACTCCTACCCCTACAGCCGCCAAGACTGAGGGAATGAGGTGTTTGGCAAGCAATAAAGGAAGGCGCATCGGTACTGACTTCCCCTTATAGTCAAGCTTGAAACTAAATCCCTCGACACTCCGTGCATCACCATGAAAAAGAAGGTTGTCAACTCGAATATCAGATCCTTCAGCAAAACCAAAATGAATCACTGAGGCCTTGGTCACCTCGCCCATCTTATGAGTCCACTCATTGTCAGCATTCAAGATAGCGAACCCATTCTCTGGGACTGCCTTGATAAGTTTGCGTTTCTCCTTATATATTTGAGCAAGTGTACCGAAGTGCTTCACGTGACTACCAGATACATGAGTAGCAACACCGATGTATGGCTTGATGAAAGAGAGTAAATAATCCATATCACCCTTGCGATCAATACCCATTTCGAGTACAAGAATCTCTGGGTACTGATACGGGAAGAGCATCAGCCTGAACCAACCAACAAATATCCGAAGCCACGCCAGAAGAGAACGCCCGCCTGTTTTGGCTCCAAGAATCGTCAGCGGAATACCAATCTCGTTGTTGTAGTTGCCTTCGTTCTTACGTACACGAAAATGAGGCTCTAGAACAAGAGCAATAGCTTCCTTGGTAGAGCTTTTGCCGATAGAGCCGGTGATACCCACTATCTTCGGTCGATACTTGGCGAGTACCGTCCGTGCCATGAAACGCAAAATATATTGTAAGAGTTTTCTGGTCATATCCTTATTCTTTCTTTTCTCCTATGGGTTCGGTAGGTGGGACTTTAGCATACTCCAGCAAAAAATGCATAATTTCCCCAAAAGCCGGTGCTGCACTTGATTCTGCCCATTCAACATTTTTCGGATTGTCGAGCTTTACCAAGACTACGAACTGAGGGTCTCCAATGGGCGCATACCCAACAAATGATCCAATAGTCACACCTTCTTCATACCCAGCCCCATTACTCTTAGCTACCTGAGCGGTACCCGTTTTACCACCAACAAGATAGCCTGGAACATCTGCTCTTTTTCCATGCCCTTTGGTGACGACTGTCCGAAGCATCTTGCCGATATCTTCACTCGCTTTCTCACCTAAGACCTGCCGGATACGCTCTGGTTCCCGTTCTTCGACTCGTCCGTCTGAGTAGACAACTCGTCTGACTATCTGTGGTTTCATCATCAACCCGTGATTGGCCATTGCTCCGTAGGCTTGCACCATTTGGATTGGTGTAGCAGTAATACCTTGTCCAAAAGAAGCTGTGTAGAACTGGATATCTTGCTTGGTCCGGTCAAGACTACGGATATCCCCTGCGAGTTCTGCTGGTAAATCTATCCCTGTTTTTTCACCAAAACCAAAACGCTTCATATAATCCCGGAAAGCTTCATTGCCCACCTGACGCTCGACATAGATGACACCAGTATTGATAGACTGCTCCAGCACCTTATACATTGAACTCTGACCGTAAGTCTTTTCTTCGGCATTATGGATATTGAATCCGCCAATAGAGATAGTTCCTGGATCATTGAACTCTGAGTCTGGTGTGACCTTCCCTTCCTCAAGTCCGATTGCCATAGTGATAGGCTTCATGATGGAACCTGGCTCATAGGCAAGTGAGAGGGCGGTGTTCAAGAAATCCGCATAGTTTTCTACCTCTCGATACTTGTTCGGATCAAACTGAGGCGAAGAAGCCATAGCAAGGATGCGTCCAGTCTTCGGATCCATCACAATAGCACTCGCTCTGTCAGAAGCATACTTCTCAACGGCATCATGCATGATTTTTTCGGTTTCGAACTGAATATTGCGATCAAGAGTAAGCTCAATATTCGCACCCTTCTCAGCGTCGGTCAGTTGCCGGTCAGTCAGAGGAAGCCAGCGTCCGGCTGCGTCTTTTTCTTGTCTGAGACTTCCCGTCGTACCACGAAGCAGATAATCGAGTGAAGCTTCGATGCCATAGCCACCCACTTTACTGTTACCATCTTGGATACTCGCAAAGCCCACTACATGAGAAGCCAACTCTCCTGCTGGATAGTAACGATATTTCTCTGGTAAGAATTTTACTCCAGCCAGTTTGAGTTCCTCTATCTGTCT
>JAYRRF010000006.1:0-19018 GCA_041910335.1 Candidatus Moraniibacteriota bacterium | reverse complement strand
GTTTGTGAAACTAAAAGATGAAGGAGCGTTCCTTGAATACGCCCAAACCTACAACGGTGAGTGGTACGGTGTGACGAGGACTGATTTTGATCATGCTGTGGCTACTAAAAAAACTGTCATTTGGAAGGTTGATTTCAAAGGTGTCGCTAATATTAAAAAGCTTTTTCCTTCTATAAAAAGTCTTTTTATTGATGTACCTGAAGATGTCCTCAAACAAAGACTTATTCGAAGAGATAACCCCACCCCAGAGTACCTTGCTTCACGCATGAATTACATTCATGAATGGAGTAATAGTAAGAATACTTATGACTACATCATTAAAAACGAAGAGGGTCACCTCGAAGAAGCCGTTCAGACCATCAAGGCCATCATCCTCCGCGAAAGCGCTACGGAAAAGAGCTCTTCTTCCCTTTGAAAAAAAAATTCTTTCTTACGCAAGAAATCAGAACCTTTGGCATAAAGGCGATTTTCTGCTTATCGCTGTTTCTGGGGGACCTGATAGTGTTGCCCTCTTTCATACCCTACTTCACATTGCTCCAAGAGATGGTCTCCGTCTTGCTATTGTTCATGTAAACTACCAGCTGCGTGGACAGGCCTCCCAGGATGACGCTCTTTTTGTTCAAACACTGGCTACGAAACATGGTCTGCCCTTCTACTCTCATACTCATCAACCAGAGAAGCGCGACGAAGACTCTCTCCGAAAAATTCGCTACACTTTCTTTGATACCCTCAAGAAAAAACTTGGCGCTAACCTAGTAGTCCTAGGACACCAAAAAAACGATCAAGCTGAAACTGTCTTACTTCGACTTTTACGAGGTGCAGGCCCTAAGGGTCTTCAGGCAATGAAAACCCGACGTCTTGATTACATTCGACCACTCCTTGCTACTACACGTGAAGAGATTCTTATTTACCTGAAAAGTATTCGTGCTACTTACCAGACAGATCAGAGCAACTTTTCTCCTCAATACCTAAGAAACCGTATCCGTCACAATCTTCTTCCTCTACTCGCCAAAGATTACCAGCTCAATATTGTGGATGTGTTAGCAAAAACTGCGTCCCATCTCTCTGAACATCATTTTCACACTACCACAAAGAAAGAAGTTGGTGTTTTAGCCATTAATAACACTCTCTGTTTTAGCCTGAAAGAGCTTCTCTTTCTCGCAAAGCATACTCGTACTACTTTTCTTCGTACTATTCTAGAAGAATCACTCAAACATCCCATCTCAACCAAACAAACCGATGAGCTTGAAAAAATGCTCAAGAGCACGAAAAGTAAAGCTGCTCAAATCTCATTTCATGGCTTGAAAATAACAAAAAAAGGTGATACAGTGACCCTACATCAAGCTACTCATTCATAGTAAACTAACACTTTGCATCTATGGAAAAACTTATCAAAAACCTCACTCCCTACTTTTTCATTGCCCTTCTTCTCTTTGGTATAATCAGCATCTACCAAGGACCAGCCAAAAAAGAAACTGTTGCTACCCTCAACACCATCGCCTCACAGATTAATGAAGGTAAAGTGAAGAATATTACTGTCGAAGGCAACCAGCTCTCTATCGAGCTCCAAGATGGCACGAAACAAAAAGCTCAGAAAGAAAATGAGGCTTCTTTGACTGAGACTCTTGCTAATTATGGAGTCAATAATGAGAAGCTCTCCCAGGTAGATATTAATATCAAAGAACCCTCTGGGTTTGCTTTTTGGGCCACTACCCTACTTCCCTTTCTTGTTCCCTTTTTCCTAATCGCTCTTTTTATCTGGTTCATGATGCGTCAGGCACAGCGAGGTAACTCTCAGGCGCTATCCTTTGGTATGAGTCGTGCACGCATGCTTGATCCAAATGACAAGAAAAAGCGTATTCTTTTCAAAGATGTGGCCGGGAGTGCCGAAGCCAAACTTGAGCTTGAGGAAGTAGTAGACTTTCTCCGTCAACCAAAAAAGTTTCTTGATATGGGAGCGAAGATTCCCAAAGGCGTTCTTCTTCTTGGTTCTCCGGGAACCGGAAAAACCCTTATGGCAAGAGCTGTGGCTGGAGAAGCAGGTGTTCCTTTCTTTAGCATCAGCGGGTCAGAATTCGTAGAGATGTTTGTTGGCGTTGGTGCCAGTCGTGTACGCGATCTTTTCAAGCAAGCCAAGAAGAATGCTCCTGCTATTGTCTTTATCGATGAAATAGATGCTGTTGGTCGTCATCGTGGAGCTGGTCTCGGTGGTGGCCATGATGAAAGAGAACAGACTCTCAACCAAATTCTCGTCGAAATGGATGGCTTTGAAACAGAAACTGGTGTTATTGTTATTGCCGCTACCAATCGTCCAGACGTCCTTGATCCAGCCCTTCTCCGTCCTGGTCGATTTGATCGACGTGTCACTATGGATCTTCCTGATATTAATGACCGAGAACAAATTCTTCTCATCCATACCAAAAATAAGCAACTCGACTCCGAAGTTAATACTCGTGTTCTTGCTGAACGTACTCCTGGTTTTTCTGGCGCCGATCTTGCAAATCTCGTCAATGAAGCTGCTATTCTCGCTACCAGAAGAGACAAAACTGTCATTGGTATGCCAGAGCTCACCGAATCAATTGAAAAGGTTATTCTTGGGCCAGAACGCCGAAGTCGCGTTATTAGCCCAAAAGAAAAGGAGATTGTTGCCTACCACGAGAGCGGGCACGCGCTTGTTGGTGCCAGTCTCAAAAATGCAGACCCTGTACAGAAGGTATCTATTATTTCGCGTGGTCACGCTGGTGGTTATACGTTAGCTGTTCCCTCAGAAGACAAGACCCTTCACTCAAGAGAATACTACTATGATGAACTCTCCATGCTTCTTGGTGGATATGCGAGTGAAAAACTAGTGTTTAATGATCTCACCACTGGCCCATCAAATGACCTAGAACGAGCGACTCAAATGGCTCGTGGTATGGTGACTCGTTATGGTATGAGCCGACTTGGCGCTCGAACCTTTGGCAAAAAAGAAGAACTTGTGTTTTTAGGAAGAGAAATGCATGAAGAAAAGAACTACTCAGAGAAAACTGCTGAAGCTATTGATGCTGAGGTCTCCCGCCTGATTGACGAGGCCTTCAAGAGAGCGACTGATATCCTTATCAAACGACGCTCTACGCTAGATACCCTTGCCAAGACTCTCCTAGAAAAAGAAACTATTGAGAAAGATGAGTTTGAAAAGATTGTCAGTCAGACTTCTCCCTCTCTTGCTTAAAAGACAATCCTCTGGTATCCTGTTGCAGTGATATAGGGTTATTCTTAACTCAAAATAGAGTCTGTAGCTCAGCTGGTTAGAGCGCTACATTGACATTGTAGAGGTCCCCAGTTCGAATCTGGGCAGACTCACAGAAATCTCCCTGTATTACAAAACACCTCTCGATAATTCTCGAGAGGTGTTTTATTATTGCCAAAAGACGCAAATCTATGGGCCCGTCTTCGGAGTAGGCACTGTAGGTTTTCCTCCAGTTGTTTGTATTGTTTGATTAATACGAGAATCGATGACTTGCCCTGCTGGACCAAGCACTCCTTGAGCATCATTGATCGCCTTACTTGTTTGTACATTGATATTTCCGATTTCTCGACTGATAGTTCTCTGTATTTCTCCTGTACCTTTCCTAATAAGTCCAGTCACAGTTCTATTCACCACTGAAACCACAACACCCGACAAAAACTCCGCTGGATTTTGTGCTCCTGTAATTATTTTACTTCCTAGCGTGGTTACATCATTAATAAGATTCTCGACTGAGCCAGCCGGAGTAATAATATTGCCGTTAGCATCCAGAATTGGCTTGACGCCGGAGCTCTGCGCAACTACCTCTTGTTCTTTCTTCTTTTCCTCTAATGTCTTTGTGTAGACACCCTGAGCAGAGAGGGCTATACCAATTGGATTATTAGCAGGACTTGCAAAAAGACAGTTGAGATCTTTGAAATTTCCTTCAGCAATTGACAGTCTCGGGTCGCCACCACTACTACACTCACTCAATGTATTGCGCGGTATCTCTTTGCGATTCACCGTAGCATCCAAAACGGCTTGCTTTAACTCAGCATTGTAGTTGTTAGCAATCCCTGATGACTGATTAGCTGAAATATAATTTGCAATTGATTCCTTGCCGCGTAAACTTTGTGAGAGAAAATCGTTGATTATCACATTCTTTGCCTCTTCCTCTGGTACGGTATTCAAGAACTGGTCAAAGTTAGTGATGATACTACTTTGTCCTCCAGTACTTCCATCGATAGATTGTAACACCTGATTATTCAGTAATTGTATAGCTGCTACTTTTAGAGTTCCAAGAAGCGCTCCCTGTATTTGCTGCTGAATATTCTGAATGGTAGTCTGCATAATAGCAGCTGCGATAGACTCCCCCCACGCACCGGCGTATGCATTTGGTGCCGATAGGGTCAAAATACTTCCTCCAAAAATGAGTAGGAATAGGAAGTGTGCGAGTAATTTTTTTGTGTTTTGGAACCCCATATCTCTTTAAAGTTGTAATGGAATATCAGTAATCTCGTATTTTTGAAGTGCTCCTTGTACTTCACTCACAAACTGCGCAGACACACCGAGTAAGCCTTGCAAACGAGAGAGTACTGCTATTTGACCGAGTGGGTCTTTACCATTTGGATTGATTTCCTCTTTCAATGAGACAGCATACTGTGCCATCTTGAGGGCTTTGATATGAATATCAAGCATTGCTTCAGGCACCTCTAAATCTTTGGTTTCATCGAGAATTTTCTGTCCACGTTCAGCAAGTGTATTTGTAAAGTCTTTATTACCACTCGCAAGTGTTAGAATAGCTTGGTTAGAGAGATTGCCAAGCACTCCCCCAAACTCATCTTCATTAGTGAACTGTGCTGGCGAATTATTAGCGATGATGTATGAAATGGTAGTGAGATACTCCAGGACATCTTTTCTCTCTTGCGACTTTCTTTCTTTTTCTTTAAGATCTTTACTCGGTGCTTTTTTAATTTTTATTGATTTGATGTCAACTTCAGGTAAAGTAATCTCTGTTGTCTGCGTCGAAAGAGCTTGCTCGACAGCGCCATTAATCTGATCAAATGTGACTTGATCATTTTCATTTCCTACAGTACTTAGCACGTTCGTAATTTGCTGAGAAACTTCTTTAGTGAGATTTTTACTATCATCTTGGCCTTGTGATTGAGTCTGATTTTTATCTACCTGTTTCACGATGCGATCACCTGGTGCTGGTATTGTTGGGTTATAGCCACTCTCCACTTCTACGCCATCAGAATAACCGTCTCCATCCGTATCAGCCTTATTAGGATCTGTACCATAGAGCTTCTCTTCTTCAAGAGAAAGGTTGTCTTGATCGGTATCAACAAAAATATTTTTGGTACTTGTTGATGACTCCGCATTAACAGCGAGAAAACCGGCGAAAAAAAATGCCGTTACAAAAATAGACAGCGTTATCTTATCGAACGAAAAATTAACTCTCATACATTTTTTGTTTTGTGCATGTTTAGTATATCACTAAAAGACAAAAAGTGTAGTTTTTTTTGAATCATTTATATCTTACGGTCAACGTAAAATTCATTCTCGACTAGATCTTCAGCGTTCGGGTGTTCTACTTAGACTTCTTGACTATAAACTTTCTTTCCGAAATATACCAGTCTAGTTTAGAAAAATTATTATACAATAAAAACTATACTGTGTCAATTTCTGAAAATAAGGCTGCAAAAAAAACTCCTGTCCAAAAAATCATCTGCCCTTGTGGTATGGTTACATAGAAATGATCACTTAACGAAAAAAGAAGTGGTAATACAATTATTGATACTACTGCCTTTCTATTATCAAGATGTTCCACGTGGAACATAAACATGAAAATTATCACGAACACGAAAAGTCCTAATAATCCTAATTCGTAATAATAAATCAAGAAGGTGTTATGAACTGGCTGAATTGACCAACTATTATTGAGACTTTCTAGTTGCGAATAGAGCGCCAACCCATAGGAACCTATTCCATGTCCAAGGAAGGTTGTTTGACTTATCTGAGCATACTCATGTAGAGTAATTTCTCTTTCTGAAAGACTTTTAGTTGATAAGGATGCTCCGAAAAAAATAAGTGCAGCTATTATGAGCAAAACTAAATGTTCCACGTGGAACATTTTTAGTATTTGACTATTCCACACGCTTTGATGATAGATAGGCGTGAAACATTTATTATCGATAACTCTCATCAATGTTCCACGTGGAACATTGATGAGATAAAAGAGAACTACCACTATGATTCCTGTGCGGGAAAATGTCAGAATTAAAGCAAGAAAAATGAGTATTTCTTGCCAGTGTTCCACGTGGAACATTTTTTTGTGTTCATTGTTCCACGTGGAACATTTTTTTGTGTTCATTGTTCCACGTGGAACATTTTTTAAATATATTACTATAAGGGTCAGAGACAGAAAGGCTGCTAGTATGTTTGGATGAGCAAATAGCCCATAACCACGCAAAATCTTCTCTCCAAAAAAACTTATTGTTGCTATTCCAGAACTACCGACAACTAAAGAGCTTTCGCCAAGCCATTTAAGTCCTATTGAATGTTGTAGAAAAAACTGTATAAATACCAAAAAACTGTTAAATAAAGCCAGATTTTTGAGAATAATTATGTACTGATCTAGTAATGTTCCACGTGGAACATGTACTTCTGTATTTTGAGATTGATGTTCCACGTGGAACATGTTTGATAAAATATAGATAAAAAAACTTATGATTTCAAACAGGGTCAGAAAAGATCTAAGAGAAATATTAAGTGAATCTGTATAAAATAGGCTGAGAAAAGACAGGGCGAGTAGGGCCAGCATAGCCATCACTACTTTTCCTACTATGTTCCACGTGGAACATATTTCATATATTGACAAATTGTTTATTTTATATCTTAATATTAATATAATGGCTAATGGGACAAAGATGAGGTCGCTCAGATAAAGACTGACGTCAGCGTACTCATTGTAAACCCCACCAAGGACACTTGGAAGGAATACTTTATGAATATTGAGAAAGAAAGAGACGAAAAGGCCTGTGAGTAGTGAGTTTTCTAGGTAATCAAGCAAAGTCTTTCTTTTCATAGTTGTTACTTTTAGTGTACGATTTTGCGCTCAGAAAAACAAGAATTGACGAAAAGTCTCACTTCAAGCATAATGAACCAGTCTAATATTTAGGGCCCTTAGCTCATCTGGTAGAGCGCTCCCATGGCATGGGAGAGGTGAGCGGTTCGAGTCCGCTAGGGTCCACAATATGTACTTGATATTTTTGTATAAGTACGAGATATCCTTTATATAAGCCATGCCTCCATAGCTCAATGGATAGAGCTGCTCCGTCCTAAGGAGAAAATCTGGGTTCGATTCCTGGTGGGGGCACAATAAGTTATTCTTTATTCTCTCAATCTAGAGGAGTCAGCGGGTAGTGTTGGGGACTCTTTTCTTTTTTGAATATACGTGTTACGATATTCAGTCATCACTTTATAGCAAAATAATGTCTCTTCGCATCACTAAAGTAAATGAACTCCTACGAGATCTCATCGCTGAGGCTCTTCTCAAAGAGGTTTCTTTCAAGCCAGGTGTCATCGTAACTATCACCAAACTCCGTACCACGAAAGATCTTCGCCATGCCTATTTTTCGGTGAGTATTTTTCCAGAGACAGAGACTGACTACGTCACCAGTACGCTTCGTAAAGAGATATCCCAACTTGAGCGTTTTGTTCATAGTAAACTCTACATGAAACCTCTACCTAGACTTCACTACGAGGTTGATGAAACTGGTCTCAATGCTGACGCTGTAGAGAAGATTCTTCTTTCTCTTGATTAAAGATATGCAGTCCTTCACTACGGAATTCAAAACACTCAACTACATAATCGGGGAGGCCAAGACCATTCTTTTGGTCGCTCATAATCGTCCAGACCCTGACACAGTTGGCTCTAACAGTGCTTTTCATGAACACCTTGTAGCTTTAGGGAAAAAAGTTGATATCGCTTGTTATGACAGTTTTCCTGAAGCACTCGCACCTCTGGGGAAAAAAGACTTCATTCATCCAGACCAGCTTGATCTCTCTTTGTATGATGCCGTCTTCGCCCTTGACAGCGTTGATAGGGGATTCCACTTATTCCGAGAAAAGCTCCGAGAGGATCAGGTAGTTGTCTTGATGGACCATCACCCTGATATAGAGCTTCATGGAGACGTCGTGATGATCGATAAGGACTACTCATCTACCTGCGAACTTCTCTATCTCTACTTCAAACAAATAGACGCTCGTATTACCAAGAGAATGGCTACCTATCTTCTCGCTGGATTGGTGTTTGATACAGGAGGCTTCAAGCACTCCAAAGTCAGTCCACGGGTGATGGAAATAGCATCTGTATTAATGCAGAAGGGTGCTCCGTTGGAGAAGGTGTCCCAGCTTATCTTTGCTCACCAAAATATCGGTGCGCTCAAACTCTGGGGGAAAGCTATTGAAAAAGCTCGACTTTATCCAGAAAATGGCATGCTTGTCACCGCGGTGACAGAGGAAGAAATAGCTGAATGTGAAGCAACTCCAGATGACATATACCAGGTAGTTTCTATTCTTAGCACTGTCCCTGATGCTAAATTCACACTTGTTCTCTCTCAAAGAGACGCTGGGACAGTCCGTGGCAGCCTTCGCTCTATGGAACATCACAATGTAGATGTTTCTCATATTGCTCATCAATTCGGCGGTGGAGGTCATTACCTCGCTAGTGGCTTTGAGGTGCCTGGTCGTATAATAGAAACTGGTGCAGGCTTTGCTATACTGTAACCATGAACAAACAGTCTGCGCTTCTACAGCTTCATGCGCGGCATGCGCAAGAAAATACCTGTGAACTCAAAAAAGCTGCTAAGCAGGCAGTTTTTGGTCATGGCAATCCAGCAGCTGAAATAGTTTTCATTGGTGAAGCTCCTGGCAAGAAAGAAGATGAGACCGGAGTGCCTTTTGTCGGAGCTGCTGGCAAGTTTCTTGATGAGATGTTAGCTCGAGCTAGTCTCAAACGAGAAGATATCTACGTCACTAATATCGTCAAGTATCGCCCTCCAGAAAACCGTGATCCAAGCCCTGAAGAAATACGTGCTTGCGAGAGCTGGCTACATGAGGAGCTTGCTTTCATAAAACCAAAAGTCATCGCCACCCTTGGTCGCTACTCACTTAATCATTTCATACCCGATGCAAAGATATCGGAAGTCCATGGAACTGCCTTCCGTCGTGATATTCCAGGGCTTGGACCTCAAGTCTTCTTCGCCCTCTATCACCCTGCGGCTGCTCTCTACAATGGAGGTATGCGGGAAACTCTCATCAAAGATTTCTTAAAAGTACCTAAGTTGGTCAAGCAAATAAAAAAGAGCTCTTAGGCTCTTTAGTGCTGGTGCCGAGAGCGGGACTCGAACCCGCACGATTATTCATCCGCAGATTTTAAGTCTGCTGCGTATACCATTCCGCCATCTCGGCTATTTGAGGTCCGAAGCAGAATCGAACTGCTGTGCAAGGTTTTGCAGACCTCTGCCTAACCACTCGGCCATCGGACCTAAATACTACTACCACCTAAAAAGCCTACCAAATAGGGGACAGAGCGTCAATAAAAAGCAAAATGAAAACCCCGTCTCAAGACGGGGTTTATCCTATTAATGCGTCACTACACGAGCAATGAGGTTCTGACGGCCAAAAGCAAATGCTTCGCTTTTAGTCTCCATGTAGATATCAAAGTGATTAGCCTCGATAGCTCCACCGCGATCTTCACAACGGTACTCTCCCATTCCTTCGATAGAAATAACGGTACCAAAAGGATACTCTCGAGGACAAGCAAGTGTGCGCTTAGCAGTCACTTTCAAACCTGAAGCAGTAACACGGTCATTTTTACCACACTCATCAGCTGAAGCTGTATAAGCAGAGGCATTGATCACAAACTCTTCTGTTGAAAGATTATTCCACAAAGCTACCTGCTTAGTTTTCCAATTATTCAAGATTTTATCCTCTACAGTAAGCTCTGCCGATTCAATTTTTTGATTTTGAAGATTGCTTTTGAGGGTCCACTCGAGAAGATATGGATCTTCCTGATACTGATAACTCTGTATAAGTGGCAATTCCACGTTTTTAGCCTCTACTGTAGCACTAAAGCTTACAAAAAGTCCGAGGCTAAGGATTACGACGAAAAGAAGCTCTTTTCGATTCGACATACGTTACTCTTACTGGTAAGCCACCAGCTCCCGTGGGAGAGATGGGCTAAGTAAACCAAGGTTTAGCTTAACCGTAAATATTAGCATATTATTCAAATTCTGTCAATAGTTAAATGTGAATAAATAGCTATTATAAAGCAAAAACCACCTTTTTATGGGTGGTTTTTTTGCATAATCTGAGCGGGTAAGGGGAGAATCTCACTGCCCACTTTCGAAACTCAAGCTGCGCTCTAAGAACCCACGGTTCTCAGCGCTTCGCTGCTCTCCTCCAACGGAAAACCTAACGTTTTCCGACCCTTTCATTCGTTCGACTCCTAACTTACCAGAATTAATAAAAGACCCAAGAAAAACCTAGGTCTTTTATTAACTTTGAGCGGGTAAGGGGAGTCGAACCCCTATCTCAACCTTGGCAAGGTTATATAATAGCCGCTATACGATACCCGCCTTCGGCGGGCAGGCCCGCTTTTGGCTCATTTTCTACTTATACAGTTTTCAATATTTCTCTTTTTCTGTCAATTGGTGGGACTGGTTGGATTTGAACCAACGACCAAGCGGTTATGAGCCGCCTGCTCTAACCACTGAGCTACAGTCCCTCGGCTTATAAAGGAAATACTGTGTATAAGTTAGTAATTCTCCGGTTAATCACCTTTTATCCACAGTTATTCACTTGATAATGGTGCCGAGGGGCAGGATCGAACTGCCGACACAAGGATTTTCAGTCCTCTGCTCTACCACTGAGCTACCTCGGCAGAACTACTGTGCACGCTCAAGGACTCGAACCTTGGACCCCCTCGGTGTAAACGAGGTGCTCTAACCAACTGAGCTAAGCGTGCCTATTGTATTCATTTGTGTGCCCAAGAGAGGACTCGAACCTCCAATCCCTTGCGAGAACTAGCACCTCAAGCTAGCGCGTATACCAATTCCGCCACCTGGGCCAATCTAAGAGTCTGTAAAAACTCTTATCTGGAACTCATCTATTCTACAGCCTTTTCGGCTTCTGTGACAACCTCTGCTGCCTCCTCCTTTACTTCTTCCGCCTCTGGAGCAATTTCTTCCGCTACAACAGGAGCTTCCTCGACTCTCTTTGGCTTACGAGAGTCTTTCAAAGCGACTTCTTTCAACTTACGGCTCAAGACCTTAACTGACTTATCGCGGACAAAGTAGAGCTTGGCACGACGAGCAGTCGTACGCTTCACAAACTCGATTTTCTCGATTTGTGGAGAGTTGAGAGGGAGAACAAGCTCTACCCCTACTCCTGAAGCTACCTTGCGCACAGTGATGGTTTTAGAAGCGCTCTGCCCACCACGAGTAGCGATAACCATACCCTGAAACATCTGTGTACGCTCTTTGTTACCTTCTTTAATCTTTCGATAGACTTTGATCACATCACCAGCCTGAAGCTCTGGGAGATCGGCGAAGTTGCGACGTTGTTTGTTATTAAAAGCAATGAGTTTCTGGTCCATAATCTTCTCTAGATAGGGGATAAATTGAGGATAACTTTAAAAAAGGCTTAGCTAAAGGTTTTTATCTACTAAAAACTCTCTTTTTCTAAAGAAAAATCCTATTCTTCATGAGTTGAGAATAGGCTTTTTAAAGCCTCATAATCATAACCGCTTCTTTGAAATCCGTCAAGACTCTCAAGGGCTTGCTTGAAGTCCTCGCCAGGCATTACTTCGAACGAGTACTCGACCCCCAGAAAGTCAAAGTCTAGACGGAGTGCATGGAGCATCTGACGAGCAATATTTGGGTAGGCTCTCAAGGCATCACGTGTAGCGTAGAGAGTATCTCCCAGGATAGCTTTGTGGAGAGCTTGAAGGTGCACTCTAATCTGATGCATACGGCCTGTTTTTGGCTTAAGGAGAACCAGAGAGGTGTCTTCGAAAGAAGCTATTACTTGATATTCTGTCACTGCTTCCTTGGCGTGAAGAAGGGCTTTTTCTGTTTTGGAACGGACAATAGCTCGCTTGAGACTGGTCCTTTGGCGACGAATAGGAAAGTCGATGACGCCCGACCGATCACTAAAGAGACCGAAACAAAGTGCCAGGTAGGTTTTCTGGATCTTCCTTTCCAAAAAAAGCTCCTTTAGGCCGCTGTAGGCCTCCTCTGTCCTAGCAATGAGGACAATACCTGAGGTGTCTTTATCGAGACGATGCATCATGCCGGGTCTTTCGGGGGATTCTCCGATACTTGTCACTTCTGGATACTGCTTCAAAAGATAGTCGGCAAAGGTGTATTCTTCCTCACGAATACCCTTACCCCCATGCATGGCCATAAAGGGCGGCTTAGCAAAAACAAAGAAGTGCTCATTCTCGTAGACTTCTTGTGGGTAGAAAAGTGGAGTTTTCTTAGCTTTTGACTGGGTAGCTGGCAGTGAAAATTCAAGCACCTCTCCTGAGCGCAAGCGCCTACCTGAAGAAATAACTTCACCGGCTACCTTTACTCGCTCTTCTTCAAAAAGACGCAGCAAAAAAGACCTTCCTGTGAAAGCGCTTTGATTGAGCTTCTTTTCTTGGAGGGCTTGGCGAAGAATTTTGTCAGCTCGCTCACCAGAAAAAGCTCGGGGGATTTTGTATCGCTCTACTAGAGTCATAAAAAATATGTCTTCTTACACTTGTGTCACGTTTTGTATATTTTAGCAAGTTTTTCGACTACTCAAAAAACTCCTATTGTGTATCGTTAAGATAAAAAAACACTATATGTTGTTGTTTTTTATGAAAAGTTACTGAAAATGTCACAAAAGGTTGCCTTAAACAGCGGATATTTGACAGGGTTTTTTTTGACTCGTATTATGGAAAAACGGCTTCATTTTTTAGGAGGAAATGGCACCGAATTTTATCCGTAAAAACAAAAATATGCTGCCTTACGCACCGAAAGATTTCTCTCACCTCCTTGGCCTTCCTGGAATGAGTGATGAGCTTCTTAATAACCACTTCACTCTCTACCAGGGGTACGTCACGAACACAAATAGTCTCAAAGAGCTTCTCGCTCAAGAAGACCTCTCCCTCCCTGCGTATAACGAACTCAAGCGTCGCTTCGGTTGGGAATGGAACGGTATGCGCTTACATGAACTGTACTTTGAAAATCTTACCAAGGAATCCTCTTCTGCTTCTGAATTAGTGATAGCTGCCCTGACAGAAAGTTTCGGTTCATACGAAGCCTGGGAAAAGGACTTTCTGAAGACAGGTGCTCTTCGAGGTATTGGCTGGGTGATGTTGGTAAAAGATCGTCAAACAGGCGCCCTTTACAATGTTTGGATCAATGAACATGATCTCGGGCACCTAGCTGATGCTCAGCCACTTCTAGTGATGGATGTATTCGAACACGCTTTCATGCTTGACTATGGTATCAAACGTGCGGATTACATCAATACTTTTATGAAAGCTATTGATTGGAGTATTGTCACTAAACGTCTGACCGACTAACCTCCACACTCTCTCCTAACTAATCAGCTCGCTACTTCTTACTACAACTATGGCTATCGAAAAAATCATCCGTCGTGATGGAGAAATCATTCCTTTCAACCGCGCACGCATCGAAAACGCAATCGAGCTCGCTTGTGACGCTATCAACGAATCTGACAAGACCTTCATCCCAGAGCTTACCGACAAGATTGTCGCTGATATTGAGCACGTCTATGGAGAAATCTTTGTCAACCGCACTCCAACCGTCGAAGATGTACAAGATATCGTCGAACAGAACCTGGTAAAGACCAACCGTTTTGAACTAGCCAAGTCATACATCATCTATCGTGCCAAAAGAAAAGAGGAGCGCGAAGAAAAGATTGAACAACTGGTAGATGAGTTCGAGAAAAACACTCTTCAGGTTACCAAGGCTGATGGCTCCAAGGAACGTTTTGATATCAAGAAGCTCCGTACCGTTTTTGACCGTGCTGCGAAAGAATTTGAAGAAGAGTGTCAGTTCGAAGATCTCATGGAGGCCTTCAAGAAAAATCTCATCGAAGATATCAAGACAGCTGACTTAGAAAAACTCCTTGTCAAAACCTGCATTGACCTCGTAACGGTAGAAAATATTGCTTGGCAGAACGTCGCTGCTCGTATTCTCCTTGGAGGACTTTACAAACAAGCTATCAAGAACCGCAACATCAAGCAGGGTGATATCTATACTCCTGAATCCTACAAAGCTCTCTTTGATGACTATGTAGAGCAAGGCCTCTACTATAAGGACTTTTACCAATACTATAGTGCTGAAGATATTCTCGAGGCCGGTAAACACCTCTCTAAGGAAACGGATACGACCTACGAATACACTACTATTGTCTCTCTCATCAAGCGTTATCTCTTGAATCCAAACAAAGTAGTCAAAGAACTTCCCCAAGAGATGTACATGTCTATTGCTCTTTTCTTAGCTATTCCAGAGGATAGTGAGACTCGCCTGGCAACGGCACTCAAAATCTACAAGCACTGTTCAGAACAGCGTATTTCTCTTCCTACCCCGACGTTGCTAAACTCTCGAACCAACTACCACCAACTCTCAAGTTGTTTCAAGATCAATGTAGACGATGATCTTCGTGGCATCTATCACGCTATCGAAAACATGGCTCAGATATCTAAGTTTGGTGGCGGTGTTGGTGTTTATCTCGGTAACATCCGCTCTCGTGGAAGTATGATTCGCGGTGTCCGTGGTATGTCTGGCGGTGTCAATCCTTGGATCAAGGTCATCAATGATACAGCTGTAGCTGTCAATCAGCTCGGCGCTCGTCTTGGAGCTATCTCTGTCACGCTTGATTTCTGGCATCTTGATATCTACGACTTCCTTGATCTTCAGACAGAGACGGGCGATATCCGCGCTAAAGCTTTTGATATCTTTCCAGCAGTCTCTATCCCAGACCTTTTCATGAAGCGTATGAACGAAGACGGGGACTGGACTCTTTTTGATCCTTATGAGATCAAGCATATCCACGGCAAAAACCTTCAAGACCACTTCAATGAAGATTTTGAGAAGTTCTACCTTGAGCTCGAACAAGATGAGCGTCTCCTCATGAAGAAGACCGTCAAAGCCAAAGAGCTCTTCAAAAAGTTCTTGAAAACAACAGTAGAAACTGGTATGCCGTACGTGTTTTATCGTGACACAGTCAACCGCCTCAATCCCAACAAACACGCCGGCAACATCTACTCTACCCAGCTTTGTACGGAAATCTGCCAGAACACTTCTTCTTCCAAGTTTGTCGAAGAGACTATTGAGGATGGAAGCATCATTATTCGCTATGAGCCTGGTGACTTAGTCGTCTGCAACCTTGCCTCTGTCAACATTGCTAAGGTGTATGACGCAAAAACCATTGAGGATGTCTTTCCGATCCTGTTACGCGTACTCGATAACGTCATCACCCTGAACTACTACCCAATTAAAGAAGCGGAACGTACCGCCCTTCGTTATCGCAGTATTGGTATTGGTTACCTTGGTCTCGCTGAATATCTAGCGGTGCGTCGTATTTCTTATGACACACCAGCTGCTCGCGAAGAAGTCGATCGTCTCTTTGCTGAGTACGCATATCACACCTATCGTGCCTCTGTAGATCTAGCTCGTGAGCGTGGTCATTATGAACTCTTCCCAGGGAGTGAGTATTCTCAGGGCATTATCCTTGGTCACACAGAGGAATGGTTCCAAGAAAACACTGCTCGTGGTACAGATTGGCAAACTCTCTTTGCTGATATGAAGGCTTATGGCACTCGCTTTGGCTACCACACTGCTCCTGCTCCGAATACCTCTACTGCTGGTGTCGTCGGTACCACTGCCGCTCTTCTCCCTATCTACAAGCGCTATTTCGTAGAAACCAATCTCTCTGCACCAACTCTCCGTGTTGCTCCAAAGCTTTCCAAGGACAACTTCTGGTACTACAAAGAGTATGTCCACATGGATATGGCTGATGTGATCAGCATGATAGGTGTAGTATACAAATGGGTAGACCAGTCCATCAGTTTTGAATGGATGATTGATCCTTCCAAGGTCAGCCCTGCTCAACTCTACAACTACTACATTAAGGCCTGGGAGGATGGTATCAAAACAGTCTATTATGTACGTAGCCTCTCTGGAGAAATCAAAGAAGACTGTGTAAGCTGTAGCGGTTAATCAAAAAAATATGTCTGCAATTAACAAAAATCCTCTCTTTAATCCTGCCGGAACTGACGCACTCGAACAAAGAACGATCATCAAGGGCTCTACCACAGGCCTTTTCAACCTCAATGCCACCAAGTATCCTTGGGCAAAAAGTTTGTATCAGGTGATGGTCGGTAATTTCTGGGTGCCTGAGAAGGTTTCTGGACTCAAAGATGATGCTCGTATGTTCCACACCGACCTCTCTCCAGAGGAACAGATAGCCTACAAGGGAATCCTTTCCTTTCTTATCTTCCTTGATTCCATCCAGACCGTGAATCTCCCTCATTTTGGAGACTATATCACCTCACCGGAAGTCAATCTTATCCTCTCTATACAAGCCTACCAAGAGGCTATTCACTCTCAATCATACGCTACTATCCTTGAGTCCGTAGTGGAGAGTAAAGAAAGAGAAGAAATCTACTACTTCTGGAAAAATGACAAGACTCTCTTGGAGCGCAACAAATACATCGGGCAAATCTACCAGGACTTCATCGATAATCCTAATGATCAGACCTTTTTCCGTGGTATTGTAGCCAACTTCCTCCTGGAATCTATCTATTTCTACAACGGCTTTGCCTTCTTTGACACTCTGGTAGACAGAATGAAAATGCAGGCTACAGGACGCATGATTGCCTATATTCGTCGCGACGAGATCACTCACATTACTATTTTTGCCAATATTTTGCGCGAAATTAAGCGAGAATTCCCTGATATTTATGATGAAGAGCTCATCAAAGAAATGACTAAAGAGGCTGTAAGGCAAGAAATTGAATGGAGTACTCACATCCTAGGTAATCGTATTCCTGGCATCAACGGGGAAACGACCAAAGGCTACACTGAGTGGCTCGCCAACAAACGCCTCGCTATGCTCGGCATGGACCCACTCTTCCCTAATGCTATCGAAAATCCTTACAAACATCTCGACCGTCTCCAGGACGTCAATAGTGACAAAGGAAACTTCTTTGAGACAACGGTCGTCAACTATACACAGTCAACCAGTCTTAATGGTAGTTGGGAATTCTAGTCAAATTAGTACTATTCATCAAAAGCCGCTCCTTAGAAAAAAGGGTGGCTTTTGTGTTATACTATTGGTACTTATACAAACAATATGTCGCTAAAAAAATCCTTCTTTTTTCTTTTCTTTATCAGTTTTGTTTTTGTTGGGTCCGATGCTTTAGCGAATATGACTAGTGCTGAGTGTAAGGCTAATTTTCCTGGATCTGACTGCGACATTGCTGGTTGTTACGATGGAGAAATAGATCATGGTGCATGCGGAACAAGCTCCAACTGTTGCGGACCAATAGCCAGCTTTACTCAAACTCAGTGTGAGAATAGCCCAAAAAGCGGTGGACAGGGTGGTACTTGTAAGATAAGTAACCTTGGCGGTTGTGAGAGTGGCACTCAAAAGGCAGTGGGCATGTGCAGTGATACTTTGACGGATAACGCTTGCTGCGTTTTCCTTGATGAAAAAGGAAACGTTGATCCTGGAATGAGTGCTGCTGAATGTAGTAAGGCTGTTTCTCAAGGAGGGATGGGTGGCCAATGTCTGGCCGGTATCTCTTGCCTTGATGAACATGAGCAAGGTAGGTGTGGTGAGGCTGGCTTTGGAAACGATACTTACTGCTGCGTAACAGAGGAGTCAAAATTAGCTGCCGAAGAAGAGAGTGGCGTTACTCAGATAGGACAGGTTAACATAGGTACTAAATACACCCCTCTTGAAAAGATTCCCTTCATGGAAGATGCTACCACTTTCGAAGGATATGTTTCTGGAGTATACCTTGTTGCCCTTATTCTTATTGTGATTGCTTCCGTTTTTATGCTTGTCATTGGCGGATTTACCTATCTCACTAGTGCCGGCAACACTCACCAGATAAGCTCAGCTAAAGGCATCATTACAGGAGCACTCATTGGTCTTGTACTTGCTCTTGCTTCTTGGCTTATCATCAATACTATCAATTCTGATCTTACTAGTCCTGACGTATCTACTCTTCAACCCCTTGCTACACGGAATGGTGGCACGGGGGGAGTTTCTGCTGGTACTGGTGGAAGTGCTACTAGTAGTCTCTCTGCTCAAGAGGCGGCGAGAAAACTTCTTGCTCATCCAAATGTTAGTCTTGGTACTGACTCTGGTCGCTCTTGCCCTGGTGGCAATGCCAGTAGTAAGCAAAATCTTGAACAAGTAGTGGATGGAAAAGGAATGACTCGTTGTCCTTGTGGAGGTGGCGGTAACGTGGCGCCATCTGAAACATTACTTAATTCTTTGGTAGATTTGGCAGACGCTGGAGCAAGGTTTAAAATCAACTACATTGCTGGAGCTTGTCACTCCACTGGAAGTAACCATTATCAGGGCATAGCAGCGGATCTTCGAAGAACGTCTGAGCTAGATGCTTTTCTAGATAGTAAATATGAAGTAGTTGGTAGTGGTCCCACCTACCAGGTAAGTGGTATAAAAGTGTGGCGTGAACCTGGTAAAAATGGCACTCCCTCAGACCATTATCACGTGTCGCCATCTGGTCGCTAAATATATGCGTAAAGTTTTTTTCAGTTCACTAGCTCTTTTTCTCTTGGTCATTATTTTCCTCTTGGCCTACAACTTTGCGTTCAAGAATAATAGTAATGATGCGCGAGTAGAAACATCTAATACCGTTGAAAATTCTTCTGATAAAGAGACCTCTTCGGGATTTGGGAAAGAAGAAACTGTTACTCCTGCTACAGACGC
>JAYRRF010000005.1:0-31904 GCA_041910335.1 Candidatus Moraniibacteriota bacterium | reverse complement strand
GCTCTCAAGCAAGAACTCGAAGAACTTCAGTCACTCAAAAATGACATCAACAGCCTCATCAAGGAAGCTAAGACTGATGGAGAACGTGCTGAAGTGATTGCTAAAGGGAAAGAGATCAAAGATCAGATTGATACCAAAGAGCCTCTCTACCTTGCTGTGAAAAGTCAGTATGATGCATTGATGGTCACGGTACCGAACATTGTCTCTCCAGATACTCCACGAGGACAGGATGATAGTGAGAATGTTGAGGTGATGCGCCAAGGTGATATTCGAGAGTTTGCTTTTACCCCAAGGACACACATTGAGCTTGGTAAGATGCTCGATATTATTGACTTTGAGCAAGGAGCTATCGTCTCTGGGTATCGTGGCTACTACCTCAAGAACGAAGGAGCGCTTCTTGCTATTGCTATCACAAGTTATGCACTTGCTAAGTTGATTCAGAGTGGTTACACGCCGATGATTCCACCTACTCTTGTGAAGGGGAGGACTCTTTTTGGAACAGGGTACTTCAAGGGTCAGGAATACGACCCAGAGATTGATGAGGTGTATCAGGTAGCTAATCATGACCCTAATGAGACCAAGACCAAAGAGCCTAAGTTCTTAGTCGGTACGGCAGAGCCATCTCTCCTTGCTTACTATCAAGACGCTATCCTTGAAGAGACAGAGCTTCCTCTTCGTGTTGCTGGTCTTTCTCAGTGTTATCGAAGTGAAATAGGTTCTTACGGTAAAGACACGAAGGGTATGTACCGAGTGCACGAGTTTCAGAAGGTAGAGCAGATTGCTATCGTCAAGGCAGATATTGATGAAGCTAATCGGATCCAAGATGAGATGGTAGGCCTCTCTGAAGCGATGCACATCGAGCTTGGATTGCCGTACCGTAAACTTCAGATATGTACAGGAGATATGAGTGCTGGTAAATACCGAGCGTTTGATCTTGAGGCGTGGATGCCGGGACTTGAGCGTTATGGTGAGACTGGTTCAGCGAGCAACTTCCTTGATTGGCAGTCACGCCGTCTTGGGGTGAGATATCGTGAGACAGCTACGGGTGACAAAAAACACGTCTACATGCTCAACAACACTGCGTTGCCAGTACCGAGAATCCTCATTGCTATCCTTGAAAACTACCAACAAGAAGATGGAAGCGTCATCATTCCAGAGGTGCTTCGCCCGTATATCGGGAAAGATGTTATCTTGCCTCGATAATTCAAAAACTCCGCTTCAGCGGAGTTTTTTCATAGTATATAAAAATATCCCACCCGAAAGGCAGGATATTTTTTAGTGGGTACAGTAGGGATCGAACCTACGACCGTCGGCTTAAAAGGCCGCTGCTCTACCGACTGAGCTATGTACCCAAAATTTGACTAACAGGTGTCATTATAGGCAATATCCTGTTTTTCGTCAACAACTCTCCAGCGGGAGTTGGATAAAGTGGTATAATAAAGAAAACAAATTACTCACTATGATACACAAATATTTTTTCGTTCTCGGGCTTCTTTTTTTCTTAACAGGCTGTACTATCAAGCTTCCGACGAGCGGGAGTAGTACAGCAGCTACTGGAAGCGTCTATAAGTCTACAGACGCAGGTAATACCTTTGAAGCCAAGATCACCATCGATGAGAAAACTAAGCTTTCCTCAGCTGATGTGCTTTCAGTGGCTATCCATCCTACCAATAGCCAGATTATCTACATTGGCACTGAGACTAATGGTCTCTTCCGTACGACCAATGGAGCAGATACTTGGCAAAAGATCGCTTTTCCACCGACCAAGATTTATGGTCTGACAGTCGATAACACCAATGGAGATCGCCTCTTTGCTACTGGAGTGTATGAAAGTACGGGTAAAATCTATCGATCACTTGATGCCGGGACAAATTGGAAAGAAGTCTACACCGAGCCTGGCTCAGGCACAGTCATCACTGCATTGACGCTTGACCGTACGAATCCAAATATTCTCTACGCTGCTACTAGCGCCGGTGTAGTCATCCGCAGCCTTGATGGGGGAGAGACCTGGAAGAACGTCGTTTTAGCGAGTGGTCCAGTGACCCAAGTGTTTGCATCAGACAAAACAATCGTCCTAGGCCTCTTTGAGAAGGGGACAGAGGTTTCTTTTGATCAAGGAGCTACCTTCGTAGACAATACGAAAGTCGACTTCTCAGCACAGGTGACCACTGTCGTTGACCAGGAGAAGAAGGTAGTATTGCCACAGAGTATCTACACACTGACAGAGGATCCACATCAGCGAGGAGTATTTCTGGCTGGAGCCAAGAATGGTTTATTTCGTACCACAGACTACGGTAAGACCTGGTCAGCAGTTGATATCATTGAGAGCTCCAAGAAGTTCCCAATTCGAGCCATTGCCATCAACCCGGTTAATTCCAATGAAATTGTCTATACTTCAGGTGAGGCTTTGTATAAATCAAATGATGGTGGAGTGAAGTGGTCTACCGCAGAATTGAAGATCGGGCGAGGAGTTAGTCATCTTTTTTATGACCCACAAAACCCAAGCACGCTCTTCTTCACGCTTCGTAAGTTTTGACATATAATGGGAATATTCCGTATAAATAGCGTACAATTATGATAAAAGAACTCCTTTCATTACATGATGAAGCCTTCGTGGCAGCTTTGGACCGTTTCAATCAAGAAGCAGCTAAAATCCGTACTGGTCGAGCTAATCCAAGTCTGGTAGAGCACATTTCTGTAGAATACTACGGTACTCGTACGCCTCTTTCTCAGGTGGCGGCTATCAGTATTCCCGAAGCTCGCCAGTTGCTCATTCAGCCATGGGATAAAGGAACACTGGGTCTTATCGAAGCAGCTATCCGCGAATCTGACCTGGGGTTGAACCCGGGCAATGACGGTAATGCGCTTCGCATCATCCTGCCCGCTCTTACAGAGGAGCGCCGCAAAGAACTCGTCAAAACCCTTAATGCCAAGGCAGAAGATGCTCGTATCGCTATCCGTAACACAAGAGAAGATATCTGGAAATCTCTCCAAGAAAGTGAAAAGAAGGGCGAAATCACCGAGGATGACAAGTTTAGTGGTAAAGATGAGCTTCAGAAGGTAGTCGATGAGTACAATCAGAAGCTCGAAGTATTGCGTAAAAAGAAAGAAGAAGAAATTCTTACTGTATAACTGATAATTATTAGCGCCAAAAACTATGCTGAGTATTCTGATTTTTGTTGCTGTTCTGGGGTTGTTGGTTTTTGTGCATGAACTGGGTCATTTTTTGACGGCGAAATTTCATGGTATTCACTCAGATGAGTTTGGTTTCGGCTTCCCGCCACGTCTCGGTGGGGTATATAAGGACGATGAGACAGGACGCTATCGCTTGATCTGGGGGAACAGAGACGTAGCCACCAAGAATACCATCTATTCTCTCAACTGGATTCCTCTCGGGGGATTCGTCAAAATCAAAGGCGAAGACGGTATAGAGGGGAGTACCCCAGAGGCAGACAGTTTTGCTGAGAAGAGTGCCTGGGTGCGTATTCAGGTCACGGTGGCAGGTGTTGTCATGAACCTTCTTCTGGCCTGGGTGCTTATCTCAATAGTGTTCATGATTGGTCTCCCCCAGCCTATCGCTGAAAACGAACGCTCTCTCTATCCAGATGCCAGGATTCAGATTCTTTCCGTCAAGCCAGATACACCAGCGGCGAGCATGGGTCTGCAGCCAGGAGATATTATTCTTTCTTTGGACAATCAGAAAATAGAGACTCTCGAACAGGTCGGGGAATATATACGAGCACATAAAGGTAAGGATATTACCGTCAAGGTCAGTCGTTTTGGAAAGGAGATGACTATCCATGGTACGCCATCAGCTACGACAAAGGAAAACGAAGGCTCTCTCGGTATCTCATACTCACTGACCGCGACCGTCAAACATACACTTCTCGGTTCTATTAAAGATGGTTTTGTCTCGACACTCACTATCACAGGAGCAATATTTGCAGCGCTTGGCAAGATGGTCGTCGGACTTGTGACTGGTCAAGGCGGAGCAGGGGCAGAGATCACCGGTCCAGTCGGTATTGTTTATCTCACCAAACAAATGAGCGACCTGGGTATAGCTTACCTGCTTCAGTTCGCTGCGCTTCTCTCTATCAACCTCGCCATCATCAACATTCTTCCTATCCCAGCGCTGGATGGTGGTCGCATCCTCTTCATCTTGATCGAGAAAATTAAGGGTCGCCCACTTAATCAGCGAGTCGAGGGGATTATCCATCAAACGGGTTTCATTCTCCTTCTTTTACTCATGTTGTTCGTCACTATCAAGGACTTTGTCACTTTTGATATTCTTGCCAAGATAGCGAGCCTTTTCTAGAGACAAAGGAGCAAGAGTAAGCAAAAACCCCTAGAGAAAGGGGTTTTTCTTTATCCCAACCGCTGACTATTGACAAAATGGCCAAAATTTGCTATTATCCAATGTTAACTTCGTAATTTATATAAGGAGGTATTTATGAGTTATTTCGATTTAAAACAGTTGTTTCGGTCAAAATTTTGGACGATGTTTCTGTTTGGTCTTTTGGTAGCGACGATTTCATTCTTTGTGACAATCTTCACTCTACCATACTACCAGTCATCATCTGACTTCCTCGTCGTACAGACAGCTGGGAACTCTCAAGACTTTTACACGCAGTTCAAGTCATCAGAGTACCTCGGTAAGGTACTTGGAGAAGCAGTCTACTCAGAGAGCTTCATCAATGCGGTCATCGGTACGGGGAAGATCAGTGGAGAGAGCCTCCCGTTCGATAAGAAGACTCGTCTCGATGAGTGGAAGAAGATGGTAAAGGTCAAAAAGAATCTTGAGCTCGGAGTCATCCAAATCTCTGTCTCAGGCAATGACCAGAAAGAAGTGACTAAAGTGATGGAGGGTATCTCAGATGTACTTATCAATCAGAATACGTTGTTCCGAGGTGGTAACCCAGACAGTGTACAAATCCGTACTCTTTCGGGACCAATCCTCGAGAAGACTCCAAGTATCTTCACACTTGTGAAAATCCTTGGCACGAGCTTCGTTGCTGGATTCCTTCTCTCACTGCTGTATTTCTTCGGTAAGTCAGAGAAAAGTCGAGTGACCTTGTTCGAAGAAGTCATCTAACACTCTTGTCTTCTCCCGGAACTTTTCGGGGAGAAGCAAGAGGGCTAGACAGTCCTCAAAGAAAGTGAAGTAAGCTTAACAATTCGTACACATCAACACTAGTTAGTAGGAGAGTAAGTCATGAAGCACCTGCTTCGCCAAATCGTCGCGGTCTTCATGGCCGCGAACTTGATCGCCACTCCGGTCCTGGCCCAAGAAGCCAGAGCACCGGTGGCACCTGCCACGATGGAGGTCTGTGGCCTCCACTCCGTCAACCCGCCCTGGTGCGACGAGGCGTTGCCGGCTAACACCGCGCAGCTCCAAGCCGCTCAGCTGGTGATCATTCCGATCGCTGATTCGCACGAACGTGACGAGTGGCTCAAAGCCAATCGTGACAAGCGCGGCATCGGCTACACGGTGACCAATCCTGAAGGGCAAATGGAGATGACGGGCCGGTCGGCAGTGAAAGCTGTCTTCCGGGCCTATCTCTATCCGCCGACGGGAAGCGAGGGGGAACCCATGCTTTTTCCGGCGGTGGCGGCAGCGGACGGTTCGTCCGTTACCATCCTGCTTCCTTCGCGAGGGGACTATCGTGGCTGGACCGCGTACGTTCTCTCGCCCCGTGGAGATTGGGGACTGACGCTTTCGGGCCAGGTCTACAAGATCCGCGGTGGGGACCGCAAACATGGCCGTCTGCTCACGCGGATTCCGCGCGAAATGACCTCGTCGATTATCACCGAGACCATCTCGGTGCGGCGAGGGGATGGCAGTGGCGTGATCGAAGCCCTCGAGGCAACGTTCACGGATCGGGTGATGTTCGCTGACGGACGACACTTCTCGGGTCTCCCCGGGACGTTCACCGCTCTCGATCAGCATGGCAGCAGTATCGCTGTCAACTTCACCCGTGAAGATACCGTGGGCGACCGGATGGTTTCCTGCGGCAATCTCCGCATCGACCCTGTAACCGGGGTGGTGACGGGGGGGATCAGTCTGATTCCGCAAGGGGTCAGCCTCCTCATCACCGCCCTCAGAAGCCGCTGCTAAGGAGACGGGAGATGGCAGCACCCAACCAAACGACACAATCTGTCGGGCGGTTGCTGGTTGCGCCGCCCGACTCCAATTCGGCCTAAGGAGGGCCAAGCCATGAAGATGATCAAGAACAGGCTCCTCGGAGCACTGGCATTGCTGGGGGCAACCCTGTCTGTGCCGCAAGCCGCTCACGCTGCGCGTGGTGCCGATGGTTTCTTCAACTGGAACCATGTCGGTGCCGCGACCATGCGGGATTTCCAGAACGGAGACCCGCAGTACCAGACCTGGGCTCGTTCCCAGGCCCTGGCGCAGCTCGGACTCAACCCCTACCAGGTGCGTGAAGTGCTCGATGCGATGGATCAGGGCCGGGGCGAACGGGGTGTCATCCGCAAGGGTGATACCTTCAAGTCCATGTCCTACTACTCCAAGCCTCGGCACAAGGTCATCATGCTTTCCAATGTTCGCTTGACGGCGGACGGCGAGTATGAAGTGACCCGGGTGCGGCTGTCGAACGGACGAGTGATCGTCATCGTCGATAAGTGCAACAATGTCGGTGAAGAAGAGGCTCCGCCTCCGCCCCCGCCGGCACCCGAAGCCCCGCCTCCTCCGCCTGCACCCGAAACTCCGCCTCCGCCCCCGGTGGCACCTCCGGTGCCGCCCGTGCCCACCCGTGAAGCTGACGGCTTCTGCCAGAACCTGCGGCTCAACGCCGTTCTGGGGGCAGAATTCGAGCTGAACGAAGGACACGCACGCTCGGGCTATCTGGCCTGGGGGGTTTACTGCATGAAGCGTCTCAAGGACGGTTGGATCGGTTTCGGTCCGGCTGGCCAGGGCGCCATTTATGCGGGCGACCCGGGGAACGGCCACTTCAACGGCCACCTGATCACCTATCCTGGCATCGGCATGATGCGGGTGTGGAACTCTGGTCAGGACCTGGAAGCGAAGCTGATGATCGGTGACTATGTGAGCAACTATCGCGAAAGCGATTACCGTTCACACGAACAGCGCACCGTCATCGGTCTTTCGGTGGCCTACAACGACTACTCGGGCCGAATCAATGGTTCGGGCAAGCCTGAAACCCAGCTGTTCGGGATGATCGGTCTCCCCATCGGGGGCCACTCGGAACACAGCTGGCAAGGGCAGCCCCTCGACAACCCGTCGAGCCTCGGCCTCTACTACAACCTCGGCGTTCGTCGGTACCTCCTCAAGGAGGACCCGAATCGTGCTTGGAACCCGTACATCCAGGCGGGCGTGCTGGGAGAGATTCGCTCCGGCGAAGATTTCTTCAGCTGCTCGCTTCGGCTGGGTGCCACCAACCGCAGGAAGACCTTCGGCGTCCACGCCGGTGTGAACTTCTGCAATGGTTCGGTGGTGCCTGCGGTCGGGTTCTGGTACGACCTCGGCAACGACTTGCGCCAGCGTCGTGCGGCTCGCCGTGCGGCGGCGATTCGTCCGGATGACGGCAGTGGTGAAGCCACGACCGAATTCTCGGGCACGCCGCTTGCCGCGACGCGCGACCAGTAAACAACACCAGGAGCGTAAGCTCCATCGGTTTTGACCCTCTGTTGGCAACAAGCGTATCCACAAGGACCGCTTAATAAGAAAGGTTAGCTGGGGGAACAGTATCCCTTGGTGAAGCATCATCGATGCAGCTTCTCGAGGTCATCCGCAAGGATGAGAGAAGGACCCGGCCATGGAGAGAGTAGTTGATGTGTGCACCGTTAGCTATTCTCTGTCGCTCTCGTAGCGTCTCAGACTAAGAATTTACCTCACTTCCTGAAGGACCGTTTCGCCATCGTGCGACTCGGTCCTTCTTCTTTTTATACGAACTATTGACTTTTTTAGTAAAAAGGTGTATAATGACAGAGTTTCATTAGACTATAAATTCTATGCTTCAAGCAGGAAGAGCACTTTATATCATCACTATTTTCGGCCTAGCAGTAACGGGCTATACGAAGACCTTTGGTGATCTTGTTGCCTCACCACTTAGTCAGGAAATCTGTTCTCGTTTGCCACAGTCAGGGATAGAGCAGAAAATTATCCCGCACGGAGCTTTGTGGAAGAAGGAGACGATTCGTCAGGCGTCACTTCCAGCTGGTTATACAGCAGCGGTTGGTTGGATCAATGTAGCGACCGCTTTTCCTTGTGAAGAAGAAAGCAAAGCCTCCTTGGTAGAGATACGGGCTGTAAGGATTATGGAGCAAAAAGACAGTCAGGAAAAAGTGATTTTCGAGAAAAAGTTTGATAGCACTACTCGTTCTGGTTGGAGTGGGGCGTTATTTCAACGTCAGCCATATTGGTTTGGTCCGGGCGAGGGAAAGCTTGGGAGTGTGGATGTCTTTACCGACCAAGGGCTTATCATCAATTCTCGAGCAATCCCACACAACATCTATCATGGCTGGACTGATCCACGTGTGGTACTCGAAAGAGATGCTCGGCAGTACGTCGAACTAGAAGTACGTATCACGGGAAGCGCCCGAGTGCAAATGGGGATGGATTATTGGCGTGATATGACCAGTGACTACAATGGTTATGATCCGTATTGTCAGACCAGCAACAACTGCGAGGCCTGGATAGGGGATTGGTATGGCGACACGAAGGGAGAATTCATCACCATCCGCTCACCTCACAAGTAATAACAACCGCTAAAACAGACCCCGAGTAAGGTCTGTTTTTGTTTTAAATAAAGAACATTTTGACTCTTGACAAAAATTGCTTCAGGGTGTATAATACCTCTTCAAGATAAGTACGGGTTTCCCGTGGCTGTCTTGGAGGGTTCCACCTGGAGCTCACCTGGATCTCCAGGAAAAGGGAAGACAAAGGCAGCCCGTCGTTTTGACAAAGTGCCGGAGAAGACCAATGAAGTTCCTCAACAAAAAGTCCATTGCCATTGCCCTGTCGGTCGTCATCGCTGCCCCCGCGCTCGCCCAGTCCGCTTCGGTCGTTTCGACCAGGCCGGGCGTCGCCATCTCGGCGGTCAGCGATTCGTCCGATATCGCCATGCCCGCGATCCAGGGCGGCTCGGTCGGCTTCGAAGCCAACCCGGCGCTGTTCCAGGGTGCGAACCTGTGCGTCTCGGGCCTGGACGGCAACTGGGCGATCAAGTCCGATGGCACGCTCGACACGCGCAACCCCGCGCGCCGCGCCAGCTGTGCGCCGATCAGCGCCAATGGCACGGCTTCGGTCGCGAATCCGTTCGGTCCCAGCGCCGTGCCCTTCATCGAGCGCGGCGGACGCATCATCGCCTGGGCCGGCCGCGATCGGCTGACCGGTCTCAGCGGTTCCTAAGCGCAGGCGATCGGTGATCGACGACCCTAACGGGTCACAACAAGATCTGGCGGGGAGACGTTTGCATATCATGCACTCGTTTCCCCCCCAGACTTCCAAAACAAACACCATGAAAAAGAAACACTGGCTCTAGAGGAGTCTTTTTTTGTACCCAATATACCTCTAGACAAAGATGGAAATATGTGCTAGTATATAGAGTCCAATTCCTGGACGGCGCAGCAGAAGGAGTCAACTCATGCGCACACTGTTCCCGGCCGTCATGGCCATCATCGGGCTTGGGGCTCCGGCTCTGGCTCAAGAAGTGCCGGTCACCACGGTGACTGTCGCTACCGATGCTCCCGAGGGCATCGTTTACAAAACGCTCAACGGAGCGGATGCCATCCAGGCACCGAGTCTCCGTGGGCAGCCCGGGGTGTCGTGCGGCGTTAGCGCCTGCATGAATACTTTCAAGCGCAATCCGGCATTCCTCGTGGGGGCAGAAATCTGCATCTCCAACACAGGGAATGAATGGGCGCTCGAACCGAACGGGACCCAGTCGCGCGACCCGCGTCGAACGCCTGCTTGTGCGGCAATTGCCCCGGACGGAACGTTCCGTATCACGGGACGATTCCGCATCAACGCGACGCCCTATATCCGCAAGGATGGGCGCTTTGCGGGATGGGTCGATCGCAAGTCGCTTCACGGAATGCCCGATTTCGTCAGCTTCGAATGAAGCATCGGACAAGCAGCCGGTATGGGGAGGAGATGCGAAAGCATTTCCCTCCCAGCCGGTTTTTTCGTACCTACTTTTTCGTAAGAGATACCTGGGTATGAGTCAGAGAAAGGAGGGCACCAAAGAGTGCAAAGTAGATCCACATGACGGGGGTATTTTTGAAAATATTGTCACTCAGGCTTGCGAGAATGAGGCAGGCTGTGAAGGTGAGGAGGATAAGGGTAATGTCCTGCACAAATGAATCCGAAAGTCTCTTTTTGAGGGAGAGAAGCTTCTCCATAAGAAGGAAGTAGAAAAGGATGAGAACACTAAGACCAATGACACCACCTTCGATATAAAATTTCACAAAGTCATTATGAGCATCGTTGGAGCCAGCAAGAGACTCTCTCACAGTATTAGTGAAGAGTGGAAAGGTATTGATGCCAGAACCAATGAGGATACGGTCATCTTGGATGTTTTTAGTGATGACATCGGCCCAGAGTGTCTGACGCCAGACGATAGAGCTATCAGGGTCAGGAGAGAGACTTTCGGCGATACGGTCTTGGAAACTACTTGATACCAAGATGAGAAAGAGTGGCGTAATGATAAGTGGGACAAGAAGACGAGGATAACGAAAAAAAGTAAGAATGAAGACAAAGAGAAAAGTGATGACCCAAGCCACACGGGCAAAAGTAAGAAAGAGCAGTCCAAGAATGAGAAAGAGGGCGATGTAAAGAAAAGGAGAGAAGGTGTGAAGGTTTTTGTGTTCGGCGAGGAAAAGACGGAAGTAGAGAAGCCAGACAACAAGAAGAGTAAAGAGATACAGGGAGAGGGTATTGGGGTGAGCAAAGGTACCAAAAATACGTGGAATAGAGACGTCGGCATCGACGAAACCGATGTGATTGAAGTATTGGTACAAAGCGACAAGACCTGGGGCAATGCCGGAGACCAAGAGAGCTACTAGGAGAGTACGAAAGTCATCTTGTTTTTTGACGAAGAGATAGGCAAGGAGTGAGATGGTGTAGAGGTCAAAGATACGGATGATCTCAGTCACGCTGACACTTGGTGAGAGAGAGTAGGGTAAAGTTAGCGCTCCCCAGAGAACAAGCAGTCCGAAAGCTCTATTGAGGGGAAAAGAGGCACATTTTTGGTGGTAGAGATAGATCACATAGATTCCTAAGAGAGCAATAGCTAGGCCAAGTATTTGAGAGAGAGAAAAGGAGAAGTCTTTGATGGTGATAGTGACGAACTGAGATGAATAGTCGAGTGACATACGAGCTATAAGGAGAAGTGCGAAAAAGACGAGTGGCCGCTCATTGAAAAGGATAAAGAGGCCTACGCCTCCGAAAAGAATAACCGGGAGAGTAAGATTGAAGTCAAGAGCTATCCCGAAGGTTAGACCAATAAAAATACAGATAGTGATAATGAGCGCACTACGAGAAAGAGTAGGTGAAGTTACTTGTTCCATGTGAGTGTGTAAGTCATGGTGAAGCCGAGGAAGCGATGCGGAGTGATGGTAGCGTTCGGAAGGTTGACTTCTTTAATAAGGTCGAGAAGATCTTTCTTACTCAAGAGGTGCATATATTCATCTGCTGCCCAACCTTTGCCGATGAGGTGAAGAAAAGCATCGAAAAGATTCTTAGGTAGGATGAGGTGTAGCAGGGGAATACGAGTGTGGACTTCGATAGGGAAGAGTCGGTTGGGGGTAGTCAGATAGCCACGAGTACTGACGCGAGCCATCTCAGAAAGAAAGGCACGCTGAGCCTTGTGACTGCCAACGTGTTCGATGACAGCATTGCTGTAGCTTAGAGAGAAGTGGTTGTCTTCGAAAGGAAGCCTTGTGCCATCTCCCTGGACAACAGTGGTCTTTGGATACAAAGCGCGTAGGTGGGATGGGTCATCAAGAGTGATAACAGTGATACGCTCTGGGTAAGGATAGTGTTTTTCGAGGTAGTTATCGGTGTCCGAATATTCAGTAGCGTTAGCACCAATATCAAGAATAGTTTCATCGGGAGAGGGCTTCAGTGTAGCAAGAAAAAAAGCGTGTTTGCGAGCACGGCTACGAGCGGAGATTCGATAGGCAAGACTTTGCATACAAGTCGGTTTTGAGGTCTTAGAGATAACATTTATACTATAAGTATACCACTAAAACCTCTTCATCATGAAGATTCTTCTCATCAACAAATACCACTATCTCAAGGGCGGAGCTGAACGAGCATATTTAGACATGGGTGAGATACTTACCAGCGCTGGCCATGAAGTCGCTTATTTTGCAATGGAGGACTCTAAGAATCTAGCAACCCCTTGGTCGCGTTTTTTTGTCTCGGCGGTGGATTATCACAAAAAGCAGGGTGTGGGAGCCAAGATACGTGCAGGGTGGCGCATCCTCTGGAATCATGAAGCCAATCAAAAGCTCGAAGCTTTGGTAAAAGAGTTTCGGCCTGATATTGCTCATGCGCATAATATCTATCACCAACTCTCACCGAGCATTTTCCATGTACTCAAGAAGCACCATATCCCAGTGGTTTTAACCTTACATGATTACAAAATCGTTTCGCCGAGTTATACATTGTTCCATGCTGATCAGATATGGGAGCATACCTCGGGTGTGCTAGCTATTTTAGATAGAGTAGTAGATGGTTCTCTCATACGAAGCGCCATTTGTGCGATGGAAAAGTGGCTCCATACAATTCTTGGAAGCTATCGTCATGTCGATGTATTGGTGTCACCAAGTCGCTTCTTAGCCAAAGAATGCCACGAGCTGGGTCTCACCAAAGATATCATTGTTATTCCAAACCCACTCCTTCATGTACCAGAGCCAAGTGAAGAAATATCTTCAGACAAGATTCTTTTTGTCGGCCGACTTTCCATAGAAAAAGGTATGGATGTCTTACTCAAAGCTCTTAGTCAGCATGCTCCATCAAAACAGCTTGTCGTTGTCGGTGATGGTCCAGAGCGAGAGTCTCTTGAGAGACTGAGTCGAGATCTTGGATTAGAGGATCGAGTCAACTTTCGAGGTGGGCTCTATGGCAAGGAGCTTGATAGAGAGGTGCAAAGCGCTGAAGCACTTATCGTGCCATCAGTCTGGTATGAGAATTTGCCATACGTTGTCACTGAAAATCAAGCACGCGGAGTAGTGGTTATCGCCAGTGAAAGCGGAGGTATCACAGAACGTATTCGCCATGGAGAGAATGGATTTCTTTTTCCATTAGGAGACAGTGTCGCTCTTGGAAAGCTCTTGGACCAGCTCTCTTCGTACGACCTTACTACTATCAGAAAACAAGCAATACAAAGTACTGCTGATTTGGCACCAGCACGATTCCTTCTTCAATTAGAAAATATCTATAAAAGATTGCAGAAACAAAGCTAGTTGGTCTCTAAACTAATACGCGCATCGAGAGCGAGCGGTTTTTTGCCTTCAGGGAAAACAAGGAAAGGATTGATATCAAGAGAGTCTATCTCGGGATAATCTAAGATAAGCTGATTGAGGTTCATAATAGCTGCATAAAGAGCCTCAAGGTCAATAGGGAGCTCACCACGAGCACCAGAGAGAAGAGCTTTGGCTTTGAGTTCATCTACCATCTCTATGGCGTCTGCGCGATCAAGCGGTGCGAAGCGCATACTGACATCTTTTAAGATTTCGACATAGATACCACCCAAACCAACCACCACAGCTTTTCCAAGACCCGGTTCAGTCTTGATACCAAGGAGAATTTCTTTGCCGTCGCTGCTGTCGATTTGTTCATTCACTGAAACACCTTTGATCTCAGCATCTGGCACGTTTGTTTTGATGGTCTCGAGGAGGCTGTCGTAGGCACCAGGGATGTTATCGGGTAGGATATCTAGCAGTACACCTCCGACATCAGACTTATGGATAATCTGAGGGGAGATGATTTTGAGTACGACTGGCGATTTGAAAAGACGGGCGTTTTCTAGAGCATCTTCATGAGACGTGATAGTAACAGCGCGTGGAAAAGTGAAGCCGTAGTGAGTCAGAATGGATTCAACCTCTACTGTGAGGAGCTGGGTTTTACTGGCTTCGTTGGCTTGAATAAAAATTTGGTCGAGAGTAGGGTTTTTGAGAGAGGAGCCACTTGTCATTTCATCAGGACGACTATTCTTCTCATGGAACTGAGAAAGTGTGTAGAGAGCGCCCAGAGCTCGGCAAGCTGCCTCAGGCATCGTATAGGTAGCAATAGTAGGTGCTATGAGTGCTACTGCCTCCCCAAAGGAGTCCTTACCTGAAAAAACAGCAGCGAGAGGAAGGGATGAGGTGGCTCGGAAACGAAGAATAGCCTCTGCTGTTTCCTTAGCTTCCGTCATAGACTGAGGAGTGACGATGATGACGAGCATATCTACAGAGGGGTCATCAGCGATAGTCAGTAAAGCGTCTTCGTAGCGTTTCATTGGAGCATCGCCAAGAACGTCGACGGGATTATGGCTACTGGCAGCTGGCGGGAGAAAAGAGGTGAGTTTGGTTTCGGTTTCTTGGCTAAGGGTAGCGAGCAGAAGACCAGCCTTAGTCAGAGCATCACTGGCAAGGACACCAAGTCCTCCGGCATTAGTCAGTACAGCCACTCTTTTCCCAGCTGGGAAAATATTTTTGGAGCTTATCAGAAGAGTATCGAGAAATTCTTCAAATGTTTCTGCTCGGAAGATGCGACTTTGACGGAAGAGGGATGAGTAAGCGAGGTCGCTTCCTGCTACTGAGCCGGTGTGCGAGCTTGAGGCACGACTACCAGCTTCTGTAGCACCGCTTTTGAGGGCGATGGCTGGTTTGGTGAGGCTTCGTCCTGTGGTGACGATACTTGGTGCATCGCTTAAGTCTTCACTATAAAAACCAATAGCTTTGGTATTTTCTTCGGTGTTGAAGTAAGTAAGGAAGTCTTTTTCGGAAAGTGCACTTTTGTTGCCAACGCTTAAGAACTGAGAAAATGATAAGCTCTCATGAGTCATATCAAGAAGGGCAGTAGAGAGTGCGCCACTCTGAGAGAAGAAGCCGATACCACCCGCCTCAGGCATCTGCTTGGCAAAAGAAGCGTTGAGATTGAGATGAGGGTTGATAAAGCCAAGGCAGTTGGGTCCTAAAAGAGTGAGTTCATATTGTTGGGTGAGAGCAGCTAGCTTTGCCTCACGCTCTTGACCTTCAACGCCAACTTCCTTGAAACCAGCAGAGATAATAATGATATTTTTGATACCCTTGATACCACACTCTTCTACTACTCCAATGACCAACTGAGCAGGGATGACAATGATAGCGAGGTCGACTGTCTCGGGTACTTCTTGGATACTTGGAAAGCAGGGGAGGTTGTAGAGGAAGTCAGCCTTTGGGTTGACGGGGTACACCTTCCCCTGAAAACCATGAAAAACGATGTTTTTGAGGATATCATTACCGACAGCACCTGGCTGGGTAGAGGCTCCAATAACCGCAATAGAGCTTGGGTGAAGCAGTGTGGAAAGAGACATAGAGAATGTTTGTTTTTGGCTTAGATTTAGGGTTTGTTTGCTTTTAGTATAGCTGAAAAGCCAAGTCTTGACAAAATATGTAAAATTTGCTATATTGGTAGGTCTAATTCGTTTTAAGACCAACCTATGTTGAAAAGCAAGTTTTGGCTTCAAAAAGAGTTTTTGATAGGTCTTAGCCTCATTATTTTGGTGGTGGCTCCTGTCATTGTCTTTGGGAAGTCTGGCACTCTCTATGTCAATGAGAATGCAAAAGGAAAGGAAGATGGATCATCTTCTCATCCATACAAAACTATTTCTCAGGCTTTGAAAAAAGCTAAGAAGGGTGATGAAGTGCGTGTCAAAAATGGTACGTACAACGAAAACATCACTATTCCGGGAGGAGTAGAAGTAGTCAGTGCTAACGGTAACCGTGAAAAAGTTATCATCAAGTCTGACAACAATGACAAGCCAACAGTAACCATGAAAGACGGTAGTCGTTTGACCCGTGTTTCTGTCAAAGGTGGCCGTCATGGTGTGCAGGTAGAGGGAGACGCGAAAGCAACTATCTACAACGTCATCATCAAAGACAGTAAGCGTGATGGTATTCATGCTGACAAGGCTCGTGTAGAGAAAAGCAAGCAGCTTGTTGTAGACAAAGTACAGATCTACAACAATGCTCTCTCTGGTATCTACTCAGAGAAGCGTCGTATTTCTATCACTGACACTGATATCTGGAACAACAAACTTGATGGTGTAGATATCGAAGCTGGTTCAAATGTATGGATTGAGGGAAGTAAGATGAACGCCAATGGTGGTACCGGTCTTGCTGTCACACTCGATGGATCATCTATCTGGACCAAAAACAACAGCTTCCGTTACAACGGTCATGATGGTGTAGAAATAGCTGGTCTTGGTGGAGCTGGTACGGTCAGCCTTAAGGATGCGAAGTTCATCCAGAATGCTGGCTACGGTATCGCCCGTGTCTCTAAGAATGCTCAGGCTGATAAGACGTTCAGTGGAGTATTGCAGGGAGTAGATAAGAGTACCAATACCTTTGATAAGAATGGTAAAGGCACACTCTCGCCAATCATCCGTGGATTTTAAGCAAACAGAGGTTGGTTTTTTCTGTAGGGAGGAGAGGCTACTCTCCTTCCCCAGAAGGACTCAAAAATCTTTAATTAATAAGAACGTATGAAAATTGCTTTCATCGGTCAAAAAGGAATACCGTCACACTCAGGAGGCGTGGAGAAGCACGTTGAGCAAATTGCGGTACGCATGGCCAAAGAAGGGCATCAGGTGACTGCCTATGTTCGCTCGAACTACACCAAGAGTGACCGAAAGGTCTTCAAGGGAGTAGAGCTTGTCCATGTGCCTTGTATACATACCAAGCACCTCGAAGCTCTGTCATATTCATTTATGGCGACACTTCATGCTATCTTCTTTCGTAACTACGACATCATTCATTATCACTCTATTGGTCCGAGCATCCTGAGTCTGCTCCCAAGAATTCTGAAGCCGAGTGCCAAAGTGATTGCCACTTTCCATAGTCGTGATTATTTTCATCAGAAGTGGAATTCTTTTGCTCGTACTTGTCTGCATGTTGCCGAGTATTTTACGTGTGCTATCCCAGAGAAAACCATTGTGATTAGCGAGACTTTGCAGAAATACGCTGAAGAGCGCTACGGAAAGAAATTCACCTTTATCCCGAACGGAGCTGAGGTGCGTTATGAAGCTGATACAACCCTTCTTCATGAGTGGGGGCTCAAACCAGAGCGTTACATTCTTTCTGTTAGCCGTCTCGTGCGTCACAAAGGAGTGCATTATCTTATCAAGGCTTTTCGTGAGCTCGAGGAAAAGAGCAAGTTGCCGAACAATATGAAGCTTGTCATCGTTGGTGCTCCAGCTAATACAGAAGACTATCTTGAGTATCTAAAGGCGATGAGCATCGGTTCTGATAACATTGTATTTGTCGGAGAGCAAAGCGGACGAAAACTGGAAGCTCTTTTTTCACACGCAGCTCTCTTTATCCAGCCATCAGAAGATGAAGGGTTGTCACTCGCTTTGCTTGAAGCTATGGCGTATGGAGTGCTACCTATCGTCAGTAACATCCCAGCCAATATGGAAGCTATTCAGGGTGATACCGGCGTGTGGTTTGAGAATAAGAGTGTTGAGGGGCTTCGTGAACAAATTGCTTTTTACGCTAATCGTCTTGATGAAGCCAAAGCTCTTGGTGCAAAGGCTAAAGAGCGTGCCCAACAAGAATACAGTTGGGATGGTATCGCTCGTCGCACGCTTGATGCGTATCAGGAAATGTTTACTGAAAAAGAAGTATTGATCAAAAACAGCTATGTTGCTTCACGGGTTAAATAAATATTTCATCAAGAGTGCTTGGGGAAAGACGTTTCTTGTTACCCTTGTTTTCTTGGTGGCATCAAGCGCTCTCTTTTGGCTCGATTATTTTCGTGCTTACCAGACAGAAGTGAGCGTGTTGTTTGTGACGAAAAGCGAACAACCAGCTCCAGTAGTAGCTGATGCTATGGGTTCTATAATGCAGACATTGACGTTCGCTCAGCGTGCTGATGAGAATATGGAAGACGGTGCTCTATTACCAGAAACAGATTCTAAGGATGTACAGAAGCTTGATTGGAATACCAATCTTTCTGTTGCCACTAAAAGCGAAAGTGGGGTGCTTGTTTTTGCACAGCGTGCTACTACTGAGAAAGAGTCTCTTGATAAAGCGAGAGCAACTCTGAAGACATTGATGGTGGCGACCACGATTTATTATGATCAAGACCACCAGGTAGAACTTCGTATTATCGATAAACCAATTACCAAGCTCGTGATAGCAAGTTGGTGGAAATACATTCTTACTGTTGTTGCGTCAGCGGTAGTGTTGACGACTACCTTCTTCCTCATACTTCTCGGTCTCTCAAGAAAAAATGAGGATCAGTTGGTTTCATCAAGCACTGAGTCACATATCGGCGAATCTGTTGTTTGGCTTGATCCCCAGAAGTTTGTGGCCGTAAAGCCAGCAGCACTCGAGTTTCAACAAACTGAAGAGTCTAAGGAAGAAACTCAGAGTAGCGAAGTTCTACGTCCAGCCAAAAAAGTGGCCCATGCTCCTGGTAATTTACCGATTATGGCAGGGGCACTACCGCAATTCGGGATTGAAGAAGTAGATCTTGTTTCCGAACAACACTTTCCAGATGAAGAGGAGACTCATATGGAAGATATGCCAGTAGTAACAGAAGAAGAAATCTTTGATCCGACGGCTGAGCCAACTGTGGAAGAATACAAGCGACGCCTCAATGAGTTGTTGAAAGGGAAGTCTATCTAATATAATCTAAGGAGGGATTATGAAAAAATATTCACGTTCATTTTGGGTGACTTTTGTGCTGGTTTCAGTCTTGTTTCTGGCTACTCTTTTTGTCGCGCTGGAAATAAGAAACAAAGGTTTATTCGGTTTTCTCAAGGGCTCTACAGGACTAGTGCCAGTCAAAGAAGAAACGAGTGAAGACTTGAAAGCTTTGCTTTCTTTGGCGGAGGCCATGAGTAACACTAATGGTGAAACAAAGACATTTCTGATTCTTTTTCAGAATAATATGGAACTTCGACCTGGAGGGGGATTTATTGGGTCATTTGGCATTTTGAAAGTGAAAGATGGGCACGCTGAGAGTCTTCAGGTTCATGACGTGATCAATTTTGATGGACGTATACCGGATACGGTACCAGCACCCTATCCAATGCAAGAGACGCTTGGAGTGAAAAGTTTGAAACTTCGTGATTCTAACTACCATCCAGACTTTGCTTTGAATGCAAAGGAGGCAGAAGATTTTTATCATCTCGGACAAGGGGAAGAGCAGTTTGATGGTGTCATAGGTATCACCACGCGAGTCTTAGAGTCCGTTTTGGCAGTGACTGGCCCGGTAGAAGTGCCAGGTTATCCAGGGACATTTGGAGAGAAGAACGCAGTCTTAGATCTCGAGTATCAAGTAGAACAAAACTACTATAAGCAAGGGATTTCTTTTGGTGACCGTAAGTCCATCATGGGGGAGCTCTCTGCGCAGATCCTGAAAAAAGTGAAGGCATCAAGTCTTGAAGAGAAGTATGCTCTCTTCAAGGTTCTCTTAGATGACCTGCATGCCAAAGATATTCAGATACAATTCAAAGACACCGCTTTGCAAACGCAGGTAGCTCGAGCTGGTTGGGATGGACAGATGGATACCACATGGAAGAATGATTATCTTTTCTTGGTAGATTCAAACATGAATGCTTTCAAGAGCGATCTCTATATGGAGCGCGAATATGACTATGTTGTTGATCTTTCCTCACCAGCACCAAAGACCGTCTTGAAAGTGAAATACGTTCATACTGCCAAGGAAAAAAATTACCTCACCAAAGACTATCAGAGTTATTCTCGAGTCTACTTCCCAGCTGGGACATTCATAGAGAGCATTGACCCACTCAGTCATCAGGCAGTCTATGGAGATGAGCTTGGTAAGAAGTTTGCTGGGACGATAGTACAGGTACCGCTTGGAAGCGAAAAGACACTTACATATACATACACGCTTCCAAAGACAGTTGATACAGGGGAGATGTATGACCTGAAAATACAAAAGCAACCTGGCATGAAGAGTATTTCGATGCGAGTAGAAGTCAAATACAAAAATGGTACGACCAAAAAGTACCAATTCAATCTCGAACGTGATGTTATTTTGAGTCAACTCACGCCACAGTAGCCATCTACTGTTACAGCACACTGCATGTGCCGAAAAACAGCTTTCTCTTCTCAGAAAGCTGTTTTTCTTTTTGGGATAGGCAGCTTGTTTGCTATACTAGGTATTATGAGATTTGACATCATCTCACTTTTTCCAGAAGGTATGGAGGCGTATTTAGGGACGTCTATTTTGCGTCGTGCTAAAGAAAGTGGCCTTATCGAAGTGTATCTCCATCAGCTGAGAGATTTCGCTTTTGACAAACACAAGACGGTAGATGACACGCCGTATGGTGGTGGAGCAGGGATGGTCCTCAAGGTAGAGCCACTGGTGGCTTGTTTGGAATATGTACTCGGACTAGCACCTGATATCGAGAGAGTAAAAACACGCGTCATTGTTACTTCCGCTAAGGGAGCTTTCTATACACAAAGAAGTGCAGAGCGGTTAGTCAGCGAGTACGAGAGAGTTATCCTGGTTTGTGGTCGCTATGAAGGCATTGATGAGCGTTTTATTCAGCATTTTACTGATGAAGAGTTCTCCGTAGGACAGTACGTTTTGACCGGAGGAGAGTTACCAGCTCTCATCATGCTCGATAGTATGGCTCGACTGGTACCAGGAGTGCTCGGCAATACAGAGAGTAGCGTACACGAATCTTATAGTGAAGGCGAAATTCGCGAACATGCTCAGTATACGAAGCCAGAAGTCTTTCGAGAGATGAGTGTCCCTGAGGTACTACTCTCTGGTGATCATGCCAAAATTGCTCATTTCCGAGAAGAAGGTAGAACAACGCTATGAGGTTTCGTTTTGATTTTGATCGCTCACTTTTCATGGCTCTCCTCATTCTCCTTGGGATTGGCCTTCTTATGATAGCGAGTGCTGGTGTACTTTATGGACAGTCACGTTTTGGTGATTCGTACTATTTTTTCAAACAACAACTCTTGGGTCTTGGAGTAGGTCTTTTCGCGCTTTCTTTTTTTCAGAGTGTTGATTATCGAGTGTGGCGACGTTTTGTTGTGCCGCTTTTCTTCATAGCTATAGGGCTTCTCATCTTGGTCTTTATCCCTGGTTTTGGAACGACTGTTTATGGAGCGGCGCGTTGGGTGAAGTTTGGGCCGATTTCTTTCCAACCATCTGAAGTGATGAAGCTTTCCATCATTCTCTACCTCTCTGCTTGGCTCTCTACCAAGGGGCAAGGGAAGGCAGAAGACTTCTACGAGGGTTTGGTACCGTTTCTCCTCATTCTCTCTGTCGTTGGTTTTCTCATCATCAAGCAGCCAGATACAGGGACACTCGGTCTTATCTTCATCATTGCGATGTCGGTTTTTTTTGCATCAGGAGCACGTCTCGCTCATATCGGTGGTCTCATCGGCGGAGGGTTGGTCTTCTTGCTTATCATGATTAAGTTGGCACCATACCGCATGCAGCGTCTTATGGTGTTCTTGAATCCAGAACATGATCCAGGTGGAGCAGGGTATCAGATTACACAAGCTCTTATCGCCGTGGGTTCAGGAGGACTCTTTGGTATTGGTTTGGGTCAGAGTCGACAAAAATTCAACTATTTGCCAGAGCCTGTGACGGACTCTATTTTTGCGGTGCTTGGTGAGGAATTTGGTCTTCTAGGGGCAATGGTGGTCGTTGGTTTGTTCATCTTCATTGCTTGGCGAGGATTTCACATTGCTCGAAATGCACCAGATGAATTTGGGAGGCTATTGGCAACGGGTATCACGACGTGGATTGTCGGACAGGCTTTCATCAATATCGGTGCTATCTCTGGTCTCATCCCACTTACTGGTATCACTCTGCCTTTCATTAGCTATGGTGGAACATCCCTAGCGGTACTTCTCGGTGCTTTCGGGATTCTCTTGAATGTCTCCAAATCTTCACTCTCAACACCATCTTCAGCACCAAGAAAGAAGCTTCAAAGAGCTATCTAGAAGTGCTTGTTGGAAGGAGTGGCCTTGGGTATACTAAGAGGGTAATGACTTATTTATGCGTTTATGACTGAACCGATTCGTATTGTTCTCACTGGTGGGGTCTCCGGGGGGCATACCTTCCCTCTTATCGCTGTAGCAGAAAGAATTGCCGTACAAACCGGAGGCAATGCTGAGTTTCTCTTCATCGGACCCAAAGGACGTTTTGGAGCGAGCGTGATGGAAGAGCGAGGTATTCCTGTTCGTTTGGTATCGACCGGTAAACTGCGTCGCTACTTTTCTCTTACGAACTTCGTTGATCCATTTCGTATTCCCTTGGGGATTATTCAGTCACTCTGGCATTTGTATCAGTTCATGCCGGACGCTGTTTTTTCGAAGGGTGGGTCTGCATCAGTACCAGTTGTCATCGCAGCATGGCTCTATCGTATACCTGTTCTTATCCATGATTCAGATGCTGTCGCCGGTATGGCGAATAAGTTCATGAGTCGTTTTGCTACCAAAATTGCCATTGCCTATCCATCAGCACGAGAATTTTTTCCAGCGGAGAAGGTAGCCCTAACTGGTAATCCTGTGCGTCAAGATATTCTTGAGGGAAGTCGCGAACGTGGTTACCAAGAGCTCGGACTGGATCCAGATAAAAAGACTATCTTTGTGATTGGAGGAAGCTTGGGGGCAACTCGTCTCAATGAAGCATTGCTTCAGGTGTTACCCGAGTTACTCCGTGAAGGTATTCAAGTCGTTCATCAGACAGGTCAAGAACACTTCTCATTGATTGAAAACGCGGTCAAAGGTGCTGGTATTGTGCCGGGTGGAGCATCTGGTTATGTCCCGAGAGCTTTCTTTTCTGCTGAACTCCTCGGAGATGTCTATGCTTTGGCTGATCTTGTCATTTCTCGAGCAGGAGCCGGCTCCATCGCAGAGCTTGCTGCACACGGTAAAGCAGTCATTCTTATTCCTTTAGCCAGTGCTGCCAATGACGAACAAAAGAAAAACGCTTATTCTATAGCTCATATTGGCGGAGCAAGTGTTTTGGAAGAGGCAAATCTTGGTGAGCATCTTCTTCTCGGTGAGATTAACGAGCTCCTACAAGATGTGCAGAAACGTGCTCAAATGGGGGAGGCTATCCGAGCCTTTTATCATCCAGAGGCTGCTGATACACTTGCGAGCGGTGTCCTATCTATGATCAAGCACTAACATGAACCTAAACGACTATCAACACATACACTTCATAGGTATCAAGGGTGCTGGCATGACTGCTTTGGCCGAGCTACTTTCTCGTGATGGAGTCTTGATCACGGGCTCTGATACGGGAGAGGTGTTCTATACCGATACTATTTTGAAAAAGTTGAATATCACTCCTTTGGAGGCTTTTTCACCGAGGCATATCGGAGATGACGTAGACCTTGTTATTTATTCCACAGCCTACAACCCTCATACCAATGAAGAGCTCGCCCACGCTCTCACGCTTGGTATTCCTGTTAAAAGCTATCCAGAAGCCGTCGGACTTCTTACGGCTACCAAGCAGACCCTAGCGGTATGCGGTACTCATGGTAAGACGACGACGAGCGCTCTTCTTGCTAATACTTTGCAGGGTATTGGTGGCTCACCGAGCGCTATCATTGGGAGTAAGATTGCTTCCTGGGGAGGAAGTGCTCTTTCGGGAGAGGGGAAGCATCTTGTTCTTGAAGCAGATGAATATCAGAATAAGTTGGCTCTCTACCAGCCTTTTGGCGTGATACTCACCAGTGTCGACTATGATCATCCGGATTTTTTCCCTACTGAAGAGAGCTATCGACAGACTTTCAAAGATTTTGTAGCACGCATTCCTCGTCACGGAAGGCTCGTCTATTGTTTTGATAATAGTGATGTCATTGATGTCGCTCATAGCGCGCTTGCTACCAAGCATTCATATGGCTTCGTGGATGGTGCAGACTATCAGGTGGTCAATTGGGAGGCACTCCAAGAAGGTGAGTATCGTCAGCGTTTTGAGGTGATGAAGAGCGAAGAAAGTCTCGGAATATTCGAGCTTCGTCTTGCTGGACGACATAATGCTTTGAATGCGACTGCTGTGATAGCGCTCCTTACCGAGCTCGGATTCTTTGTAGAGGAATTCCGGTCAGTACTCGGTGAATTTGCTGGAACTGAAAGACGTTTCGAATATCTTGGTGAGCGCTTCGGAGCGCTTGTCTATGATGACTATGCCCACCATCCAGAGGAGCTTCGGACGACACTCAAGACCTTCAAAGAACTTTTTCCAGAACGCAATCTCTGGGCCATCTTTCACCCGCATACCTTCACCCGTACCAAAGCACTCCTCGCAGAGTTTGCTCAGAGTTTTGATGATGCGGATAGGGTGACTATTCTTCCGATATATGGCAGTGCCCGAGAGGAGCAAGGTGGCGTAAGCTCAGAAGATCTTGTCAACGCTATCAATCGTTTCATTCCGAACAAAGCAGAGTTAGCGCCACCACTCGGAGAGTTGGTCACCAAGGTAGAGAAGTCTATGGGTAAGCAAGATCTTATCGTCACTCTCGGTGCAGGGAATGTTTGGGAGGTCTCTCACGCTTTGGTGAAAAAACATGTGATCAAAGAGAGTTAAAGCAACACACGAAATATGAAAATAAAAATAGAAAAAAACAACTCTCTCGCACCACTGACTACTTTCAAGGTAGGAGGAAAAGCATTTTTTTATACAGTTGCTAAGACAGCGAGTGAGGTGACTGAGGCTATCGAATATGCCAAAGAAGAAAAGGTGCCAGCTTTCATTCTTGGCGGCGGAAGTAATGTACTTTTTGCGGATAGCGGCTTTCCCGGTATGGTCATTCATTTTACTGGTGACGCTATCCATCTTGAGGGACATAAGCTCGAAGTCTTTGCTGGAGCGAAGCTTCTTGATGTCGTCCGAGCAGTAGGGGAAAAAGGCCTCGCTGGGATAGAAAATCTCGCTGGGGTGCCTGGGTATATCGGTGGTGCTATCCGAGGCAATGCAGGGGCTTTTGGGTCAGAAATCGGTGAATATATACAGAGTGTCAAAGCTGTCAATCTTCGTGATGGAATAGTGAAGAACTTTAGCAAGAGTGATTGTCAGTTCAGCTATCGGCAGAGTTTTTTCAAGCATACGAGAGACTGGGTGATTATTTCAGCGGAGTTTTTCTTTCCGGACCGGATGGATCCAGCGAAGCTTCATGCTATTCATGAGCACACGATAGCCAAGCGTGAAGCGAAGCACCCACAAGATGCACAGTGCGCGGGCTCATTCTTCATGAATCCATTAGTGACTGACCAAACCCTCCTCGATGAGTTTGCACGAGAAACGGGTGAGCCATCCAAGAATGGGAAGCTTCCAGCTGGTTGGCTCGTCACCCATGTGGGACTCCGGGGTAAGAAGGTAGGTGGTGCCCAGATGAGTCCCAAGCACCCGAACTACCTCATCAATACCGGAAATGCTACGGCAGAGGATATTGTCATGCTTGCCTCACTCGTGAAGACCAAAGTCCGTGATGAACTTGGTATCAGATTGCAGGAAGAGGTACAGATGGTGGGATTTTAGGGAGAAGGTGGTAGGGGGTAGGTTGTAGGTGGTAGATAAGAAAAATACAGAATTATGAAATACAAACTCGTAGTCTATGTACCATTAACTCATGCTGACCAAGTACGTGAGGCAATGGGGAATGCTGGGGCAGGGAAAATAGGCAACTACTCACACTGTAGCTTTTCTTCTCGTGGAGAGGGAAGATTTCTTCCACTTAATGGAGCCAATCCACATATCGGGAGTGTGGGCACTCCTGAGATAGTGGAAGAAGAGCGGATAGAAGTGACAGTGGATGAAGTTGTTCTTGATAATGTTATTCATGCTATGAAAGCTGTCCATCCGTATGATGAGGTAGCATATGACGTCTATAAACTTGAATACTTTTAGGGTATGAAAAAAGCTATTATCTTGCATGGGATGAGTGATAGTAAGGAGGAATATGATGGCCATGAATCTGGTCATCATTGGTTACCATGGCTCAAGACTGAGCTAGAGAAACAGGGTTATGAAGCATTCACACCAGAGCTTCCCGAGCCGTATCACCCAGTTTATGAGACGTGGAGGGGAGTGTTTGAGGAGTATGTGCTCGATAAGGACACAGTTCTCGTGGGGCATAGCTGTGGAGCAGGGTTTCTCGTGCGCTATCTCTCAGAAAATAATGTCCAGGTAGGCAAGGTAGTCCTGGTAGCGCCATACCTTGATCCAGATGGGGATCATATCCCGGAGTTTTTCGACTTTCCTATCAAGCGCAACTTAGTTGCACAGACTAAAGGAATGACGATGTTTATATCTACAGATGACGATGAAGACATTCAGGAGAGCGTCCGGATTATAGAAAGAGAGTGTGATGGTATAGAGAAAAGAGTTTTTGAAGGCATGGGACATTTTACCTTTGGTGAAATGGGTACGCGAGAATTCCCGGAGTTACTTAATGAAATTTTATAATATCAATCATATGGAACAAGAAATACTTGATAGACTACATGCGCAAGATGAGATGCTTGCGAAGATATATGACTCAGCAGAGCGGACAAGAAAATATTTTCTTTTCTCGATGATCATGACACTCATTTTCTTTCTTTTGCCACTTATCGGATTGATGTTCGCGGTGCCGTTTTTCCTGAGTACGTATACAGAGACCATGAGCGGCTTGGGGTTATAAGGGAGGTGGTATAATAGAGATATAAGTATTGATATTCACACATATGAACACAAGATTTCTCTACAAGGGTGATACCAAGAACGAACGCTCCACAGCTTATATCGAAAAGAAGCTTGAACGATTAGAAAAGCTTGTAGCGGACACAGCTCTTTTTGAAGTAGAGATCAGTGAAGAAAAAGATAATCTTTATCGAGTAGAAGTGATGGTCAATGTCGAAGGAGATTTATTCCGAGCAGAGGAAAGCACTATCAGTATCGAAGGCTCTATCGATATCGTCGTCGACGAGCTAGAGAGTCAGATCACCAAAGCGCACACCAAAAAAAGAGACCTTTTTATCCGAGATGACCGCTCGCTCAAGAAGAAGATGGTGGTGGACGAAGATGCTCGTTTTTAGAGAATATACAAAAAGAGGCTTTCGAAAGCCTCTTTTTTGACCCCTTGTAGATAAACTGCTAAAGTAAGGCTATCTTAGGCATTCGCACAATCCCGGGAGGGTGAGATGACATTAGCTCCTTTTGTAAATATTAGAAAGCCAAGAATTGCTTTCCTCGACTGGGATGGTACTTTCTGCGATAGTAGAGAGTCTATCTACGACATCAATCTGACGATGGCCAAGCACTACGGCGTCGTCATGCCGAGCTATGAAGATTGGCTCAAGTCGGCGCATCCAGGAGTTGAACCCTGCATGCGCTCCATCGGCGTCACCGAAGACCGGGAAGTTATCAACGCTTTCTTTCATGACCTTCTGGTGGCCCAACGGGAAAAGGGGTTGCAGAACCCGCTTTATCCGGGTGCTCGAGAGCTCCTCGCCTATTTCAAGGATGTGGGTATTCCGGCGGTGATCATCAGCCGGCACCTGCACGAGCATCTAGTGCTGGATATCAAGGCGCATGGCCTCACCCAGTATTTTCACCAGATTATCGGTGAGCCTGGGGGCGAAGACCTTAGGAAAGATGTGGTCATGCGAGAAGTTTGCTTCGGCCAGCTTTCCGTAGTGCGCAAGCACACCTTCTATCTCGGCGATACGGTCCACGACATGGAGCTCGCTCGCAAGGCGGGTGTGGTGCCCATAGCCGTGACGCATGGCTATGATCCGCGGAGTCGGCTCGAGGCAGCCCAGCCTGACTATATCTTTGATTCGCTGCCAGAGCTCCTCGAGCAACTGCAGTGATACGAATGGAAGGGAGAAAAAACATAATAAGGAGGGAAAACGAGCAAGAGTGGCAAATGTCCTCGAGCTCGTTTTTCTTTGACCGGCACGTGAAAAATTGCTACAATAAAGCAATCTATACGAAACAATTATGACCTTTTTAGAAAAACTGTTTGGATCTAATGAACGCGTAGTCGCTAAAATCCGTCCGATAGTAGAAGCTATCAATAGTTACGAAGAAGCGTACAAGAAGCTTTCTGATGAAGACATCAAAGCCAAGACTGAGGAGTTCAAGAAGCGTGTAGCTGAAGGAACGACATTGGATGATATTTTACCAGAGGCCTTTGCTTTAGTACGTGAGGCAGCTGGGAGAGTGATTGGTGAGCGACACTATGATGTCCAGATGATGGGCGGTATTGTTCTTCATCAGGGAAAGATCGCGGAAATGAAGACCGGTGAAGGAAAGACCCTTACGTCGACTCTTCCTATCTATCTTAATGCGCTTTCTCAGAAAGGGGTGCATGTCGTCACCGTCAATGACTATCTTGCCAAGCGTGATGCTAACTGGATGGGGCGTGTTTATGAGGCACTTGGATTGACCACTGCTTGTATCGTTGGTCAGGGGGTGTCGTATCGATATTCGACCAATGTAGTGGATACAGATGAAGTGACTATTGAAGAAGCCAATCTTGTGCCAGTAGAACGCCGGGAGGCCTATGCTTGTGACATTACCTACGGAACGAACAATGAGTTCGGTTTTGATTATCTTCGTGACAACATGGTGCAACGTGAGAGTGATATGGTTCAGCGTGAGCTCAACTTCGCTATTGTTGATGAAGTCGACTCTATTCTTATCGATGAAGCTCGTACGCCACTTATCATCTCTGCTCCTGATGCTGAGAGCGGCAAGCTCTATGAGCGTTTTGCTCGTATCATCCCGAAGCTCCAAGAAGAAAAACACTATACCGTCGATGAAAAAATGAAGGCAGTGACGCTCACAGATGAGGGTATCACTGAGGTGGAGCGCCTCTTGGGAATGGGCAATATGTATGCCTCTGGCAATATCCAGTATGTGCACCATTTGGAGCAGTCACTGAAGGCAGAAATCATCTTCAAGCTTGATCGTGACTATGTCGTCAAAGACGGCCAGGTGATTATCGTGGATGACTTCACGGGGCGATTGATGCCAGGTCGTCGCTATAGCGAGGGTCTTCATCAGGCTATCGAAGCCAAAGAAAAAGTGACCATTCAAAGAGAGACACGTACCTTAGCCACCATCACTTTCCAGAACTATTTCCGCTTGTATGAAAAACTTTCTGGTATGACAGGTACAGCAACGACGTCAGCAGAGGAGTTTGCGAAAGTGTACAACCTCGATGTCGTAGAGATACCTACTCATCGTGGTATGCAGCGTAAGGATCATCCAGATGTAGTTTACAAAAATGAAGAAGGAAAGTTCCGAGCTATTACTAAGCGTATTCAGGAAATTTCAGCTACCGGCCAGCCAGTTCTCGTCGGTACTATTGCTATTGAAAAATCAGAGTACTTGAGCGCTCTTCTCAAGCAGGTCGGTGTAGAGCACCAAGTCTTGAATGCGAAGCAGCACGAACGTGAAGCTCAGATCATCAGTGCTGCTGGTCAGAAGGGTGCAGTCACTATCGCTACCAACATGGCTGGTCGTGGAACTGACATCAAGCTGGGTGAGGGGGTCAAAGAGCTTGGCGGACTTTTCATCATTGGTTCTGAACGTCACGAGGCTCGTCGTATCGACAATCAGCTACGTGGTCGTGCAGGACGACAGGGTGATCCGGGGGCATCACAGTTCTATGTCTCACTAGAAGATGAATTGATGCGTCGTTTCGGTGGAGAGCGGATGCAGAGTATGATGACGACTCTTGGACTACCCGATGACGAGCCTATTCAAAATGGTCTTATCTCCAAAACTATCGAAAGTGCCCAGTCGAAGATAGAAGGCTATAACTTCGATACTCGTAAACACGTCTTGGAATATGATGATGTGATGAATAAGCAGCGTGAAGTTGTCTATCGTAAGCGTCGTCATGTGCTCAAGGCAGACAGCTTTCATGAAGAAACAGCGAAGCTCCTTGGGGAGGAGATTGATCGCATCGTCGCTTTTCACTGTGCTGGGGAAGAAGTGCTCTGGCAGCTTCAAGATATTGTCGCCGAGGTAAACAATCTTGCTCCACACGTCGGAGAAAAGGCTGCTCTTGAGAAGATCACCGCTATTCGTGATGATCACTCACTTGATGAAGTAGAGAAAAAAACAGCCATCATTGAACATCTGGTTTCCCTTCTTGAAGAAGCTACCAAAGAAAAAGAGACTTTCTTCTCGCAAGAAATTTGGGAGAGTATCCAGAAGTCACTCTATCTTCGTTCTCTTGATACCCTCTGGATGAATCATCTTGATGAGATAGACTATCTTCGTCAGGGTATTGGACTTCGTGGTATCGCTCAGAAAGATCCACTTATCGAGTATAAGCGAGAAGCCTATGATATGTTCCTTGGTCTTATGGACAGTGTCCGTCGCACGTACCTCTCTACTCTCCTCAAGGTAGAGTCTGGCTCTAGCTCACAACAACCAGAAGAACGACAAAACCTACAGTTCCAGGGTGCCAATGAAGATATCGAACAGTTTGCAGGAGAAACATCCACCAACCAGCCACAAGAAAAGGCTAAGCCTCTACACAACACCGAACTGATTGGTCGCAATGACCCGTGTCCATGTGGATCAGGGTTGAAGTATAAGAAGTGTGGAGCTATCAATGCTCCAGAGCACACCAAAACAGCTTAAGACGTTCCCATGAAAATCCTTTCTGGACAATCTAGAGAAGAAGCAGAGAGGTGGATGAATATTGCGCTTGAAGAAGCGCAGAGAGCTCTTTGTAAGAGAGCCTTTTGTGGTACTGTGATAGTCAAAGATGGTGTTGTGATTGGAAGAGGCTATAATGCTCCTCCTCTTGATACAGTAGAGGAAAGTTATTGCGACGAGGATATCCCGGCCGGTAAGCCTGGCTATGACAGGACGTGTTGTGTGCACGCCGAATGGCGCGCTATTATGGATGCCCTGAGAAAACACGGTGACGCAGTTCAGGGAGCCAGTCTCTATTTCACAAGAAGTGATGAAAAAGGGAACATTAAGAAAGCTGGTGAGCCCTTTTGTACTGTTTGTAGCCGCTTGGCACTGGATAGTGGTATAGCGTATTTCTATCTTTGGCAGGAACGAGGTATCGTCGAGTATGAGACAGATGAATATAACCATCTCTCGTATCAGTATACTCACGTGTAAGGTAGAATACACAAGATAATATATACAAGACTTGATAGAAGTCTCTTTTTGCTGTATACTCTACGATTGTTACTAATCAGTGACTCTTTAGAGTCTTCGTATCCTACTACGAAGAATATCATTTTGGCTGCAAAGCTTTCAGCTCTCATCGGGTTACCTTCTAGGTAGCCCTCTTCCCGCTTCAATTTTTTCGCTCAAAATCATATCTTCTCGTAACGGAAGAAAGACTTTAAAGAGTCACCATATAATCCTTTTATATTTATGATACCGATCAAGAAAAAAACCAAGATCGTGGCTACTATTGGACCACGTACTGAGTCAGTGGAAATGCTTGAGAAGCTGGTCAAGGCAGGACTCAATGTCATGCGTCTCAACATGAGTCATGGAGACCATGCTGAACATCGTGCACGCATCAAAAATGCTCGTAAAGTAGAGAAGGACCTCGGAGTCTCTCTTCCAGTCCTCATGGACCTCTCAGGTCCGAAGATCCGTACAGGAGAATACAAGACAGAGCGTATCGCTATCAAGAAGGGCAAGACACTTGTGCTGACCACCGAGAACATCATTGGAGATGAAACTCGTT
>JAYRRF010000004.1:0-21516 GCA_041910335.1 Candidatus Moraniibacteriota bacterium | reverse complement strand
CGACGAACGCCAAGAGCATGTAATAAGAAGCCTGTCCTGTTGTCTTCTTCCTCAGCCTTTCTTTGTGATTCTTCTTGCTGCTGTACATGAGCATCATCCTCTTCTTGGTCATCGTAATCATACTCTTCATCTTCAGCCTGCTGTCTAGCGATAATTTCCTGTCTACGCAGTCGTTCATCTTGGATAGAAATCTGGTTGATAGCCATATTCTTCTAATAATCAGCTGAGTCATCAAAATCTCGTTTGGCATTTTCAATTTCTAGAAGCTGACGTGGATCAGAGGTAATGAGCTGATCTTCGCTATAAGAAGCAATGATCTTGATAGCAGCGTGCTTGGTGCCCGCAAAAAAGATACCCTCTCCAACATTACTCTCAAGGAGCAGGAATTTCTCATGATCTGTCAGATAAAACATCTCTGCTACTGCATCGATAGAGGCCGGTGACTGACGAAGAAGCAGCTGAAGTGAAGAGTTGGTGATAATCGGTTTGCCGTAATGAGAAGAAAGGAAGTCGCCAATATCTTGAGTGATAGTCGTCAAACCAGTGTAGTATTTACGGCAACGCTTAGCGATACCAAAAAGGAACGAGGCTGCATCTTCGTTTTGCATCATCACCCAAGCCTCATCAACTACTACGATACGCTTTTTCATCTCAGTACGGATCTTATTCCAAATGAACTGCAGCACGATGTACATAGCCATCGGCCGAAGCTCTTCCTCCAAATCACGTATATTAAAGACTACGAGCTGATTATCAGTTTGGATATTCGTCGGTTGATTGAGAAATCCTCCAAAGATGCCCTCTGTATAGCGCTCCAAGCGAAGAGAAAGCGATTCTCCTCCCTCTATATTCTGTAACACTTGGTAGAGATCGGACATTGTCGGAAACATACTGGCATCAAATTGACTGTAATCGCTGTGTTCAGTAATATCTCGTAAGGCATAAGCTTCTCGTATGGCTCGGTCTAACAAAGAATCCTCCTCTGGAGTAAGAGTGCCCAGCATGATGTGAAGAAGACCGATAAGGTTAGCTACTGTGCTTCGGAAAATACTCTCACTATCTTCATCATCCACTCTCTTGGGAAGATCAAAGGGGTTCAATCGAGCGTCAGAATTGAGTGATATCTGAAGAAAACTCCCGCCCACAGCCTCACAAAGGTGCTTGTATTCATTTTCTGGGTCAATAATAATAACGCTTGACCCGAACATCATCGATCGTAACACTTCGAGTTTCACCGTATAACTCTTTCCAGCTCCAGACTTAGCAAAAACCACCATATTAGCGTTTTCTTGCTCAAAACGATCAAAGAGTATCAGACTATTATTATGCCGGTTAATCCCATACAAGATTCCTTCATTAGAAGAAAGGTCGGAGGAGACAAATGGAAAAGTCGTAGAGAGCGGCTCTGTATTGAGATTATTAGCCACATCAAGCACATCCATAGCAAGTGGTCGTGTTGCTCGAAAACCCTGATCCATACGTAGAACTGCCGGCTTTGTATAGACAAGTTGAGACTCTAAAATAGCTTCTATAGACTGACTCTTCTCATTGAGATCCTTGTCACTTTCTCCATAAAGAGTGATATAGAGACCGAAACGAAAAAACCGCTCCGTCCCCTGCTGAAGTTTGTCACGTAGTCCTTCAATATCTTCAAGAGCAGTCTCCAGTACAGGGTTACGAATCTTACCTTCTTGAGCTTCAATGGTTATCTGGGACTGGACCTGAGTAGATGACTTTCTTAAATCCTTCAAAATCTCATTCGTTTCAATAGGGTGAATGAAGAGAGCGATATCCATCGCAAAATCAAAATTAATCACCGGTGAAAACCAATTCGTACTCAAAAAACGTGGGTAGGCAATAACGAAGAAGGTTCTCGTCAACACCTCTCCAACTTGAAGCGTATTAGGAGAGAGTTTGATAGCTGGCGGAGCGATCAAATCCTTAAGAGTAGCGAGTCCTTTCTCATACAGAGCCTGATTTTCGTTTACACGACTCTTTGATGAAGAACGGTGAAAAAAGCCTTTTTTTGTCTCTACTGGCTCCGTACTTTCTTCTGGTTGTAGTGAGATTCCTGGCAACATGGTAGATACACTTTAGTGAAGCTCTAGTTCATCGACATGCCCAATATTGGCATTGATGAAGAGTGATGGATTATAACTGTCGTACAGTAACTCGATGATTTCTTCAGTATTAAGTGGTGTTGCTCGTACGCCGGTCCCAGAAAGAGCCGCTCCAACTTGCTCTACTCTCTGGTAAAGCTGTCCTCGATAACTCTCAAAAAGTTCTCCATGCAGACCGACATTTTTCTCTGGATTGAAGATTCCGGTTAAACGATCGAGAAGACCGTTTTTCTCGTCTTCTGCAGGAGAGAAAGGCACGACAACGTAGAAAAACTTAGACATGATATTAGAAACCTCAGCCAGTTTTTTGATAAAGATTTTGTACTCATCAATCTGAAAACGCAATAATTCATTTTCCTGTGTGCGCTCTTGCTCTTCCAAACGCTCCAAATATGGCTCCACATCAAAACGACGTGAGCTAATAACTATCTGGACTGGAAAATCAAGTGTGTTAAGAAAATTCTGATATTGAGCAATAATAGCATCCTGCTCTTGACTAGACTTGAGGTCAAAATTAATAGAAGATACGAGCAAAATGGCTCGTAACGCACCATTTTTGAGTACCAAAAGTCCGTCTCGAATCTCTTCGACATCCACGTAACGTTGAGTACTAGCACTGCCAGTGTTTTCTTTTGGTTTCAAAAACTCCATTGCATTATTTTGACTACTGTCTTTCCTTATTTTAGCATGCTCCTAAAAAGAGCTCTACTTTCTGCCATCAATGAGGGCGGCTAGCTCATGCGCTTTTTTGACATCAAACTTTTTTCTTTCTTCTGAATGTTCTGGCTGAGCTTCTGCAGGAGCTGCTTTGGGTAATGGTCGATTGAGTGCTGGTCTTTCCCAAACTGCTACTTTGGGTTGAAAGAGAAAAAACACTCCATGCATAGCAAAGGCTATCATAGACATCCCATTGGGTCGATAAAAGGCAAAAAGAGAAAAAAGAAGAATGACAGGGATAGCAAGTACGAAGAAGGAGGCTGAGTCAAAAACATTATACATGACTAGAAGCACCGCACCCATACCAATCATCCAGAGGATTTGCCTCCAGGTGAGCGGACCAGCCACTTTGTCTTCTACGTCTATAAATTGTGGAACATTAAACATCATATGATTTTTTGCTAACTATTCACCTCGACTGACTGGTCGAATGTGGAACTGACTGGCAGGCACTCTCTTTGGTGGAACATTCTTCTCTAACACTCTCACTTGGCTCTGGACTGAACTCTGAGACGCTACAGGGACCACTTCTTGTTTTGGTTGTACTGGTTTTGACTCCTGTTCTGCAGGTAATGCATGATTATAACTAAAGCTCATATTTCCCATCACGGGCGTTGTCGGGAGTGTTTCAGGAATATTATCCTTGGTAAAGACTCCCTTGATCCATTCTGGTTTCGGTGTACGCTTGAGCTTCTCAGCGGCAGCATCGACATCGACACCCACCGTTGCAAGTCTCTCCTTCTCCAATAGCGGCTCTGTTGCAATAGTCATCGATGTATACACTTCTGCACTCTTCTTTGCTACCGGTGAAGTCACGATGAGTTTTGAAGCTTCAGGCAAGACTGTTTTCGGCACTGATACCGGCTGTGTTGGCTGAACAGCATACTTGGCTACTGGAGACTCTTTGGCTGGTACAGCCCATTGTGGAGTAGGTGTTGTTGTCTGAGTCGGCACAACTTTTGGTGTTGTAGTTATCTCGGGAAAAATAACTACCTGTCGTTCAGGGTCAATCTCTAGCAACACATTCTCTTCGAGAGATTTCAGGATAAGGTTGAGCTTTTCGCGCTCAACAGAAGAAAGCTTCTTGCCATTCTCAGATCCAAATAGAAACTGTCCTCGCTCTACCGTCGAATGCTGTCCGATCCCCAACTCATCTCGATAATACTTAATCCAATTATAGAGTGACCCTCTCACTGGCTCAGTCTGTGACTTGAGACGAATACGTTCTTCGGAAATGGGCTGATTGGCAAGGTTTGGATATTCTGACAACGCTTGCAAGATTTGCCTCTTAGTTAAAGTTTTTTCAATAACCTCTGCCTTAGGAGAAACTTGCTTTGCAAACTCAATGCGAGCTGATGTCAGCGTAAAGATTTCTTTTTCTATGAATTGACTAATTTGGCTAATAACTATCTCTTGATATTCCTCCAAGACATCAGAAAGTGATTCACGAAACTCTTCTAGAGACAACTCTTCGAAATAGTACCATCTGATAAGAACACTAATCGATTCAATATGAGCATTGTTAAGACCAAATCTTTGCTGAAGAAACTCTATTTTTTGTACCATTTCTACACTACCAAAAACAATCTTCTTCTCTTCAGACATTAAATCAAAGCTGCTCCAAACAGAAAGAAATTCTTCTCGACTCTGTGCTCCACCATTTATCTCTTCAGAAGCAGAGAGGGGTGAGTAAATTGGATTGTTATTTGTTTTTTTCGTCATATAGCCCCTTACTATTTACTCGGCTTTGCCTTACTTTCTCTACTTTGTCGCTGCCTTTCTCTTCTCTCACTCATTCTTTCTTTTGCAGCTTGTCCTTCTTGGGTCTCGGAGGGTCGTGGCCTATTAGCAATATTAGCTTCATAAAAAGTATCTCTGCCGCTTTGCTTCATCTTCTTCATTGCCTCATCTATGAATGGTTTATCATTGGACGCTCTTTCTTTTAGATAACTCGTTACCTCTGCATCACCAGCCTTAATAGCTGCAAAAACACTTCCTTGCTTGGCAAGATCATCTGCTGTAAGTCCACTAATATGCTTAGTAACTTTTTCTACACGAATACTATCTTCCATTTCTTTAGTGAAAGCTTGTCCTGAAGACTGTGCTGCTGCTCTTGCCTCTTTAACAGCCTGTTCTGTTTCGAAGTTTACACGAACCATAATTTGCCCTTCTTTTTTCGCTTTACTGTTGAATGTATCAAGCAAGCTTCCAGATCGAATTTTATCTGTCGGATTTCCATTACTATCAGTTAGATACATAGAACTATCTTTCGCAAGTTCGGCATATTTATCAGCGAACTCTTTACTACTAACATCATCGAAGGAATCTCCTTTTGCTTTTTCAATAATCTTAAGCGCAAAGTCTTCATCAAACTCCCCTTTATCGTTTTTGATAGCATCTAATGCTTTGTACATCATCTCTGTGGATTGAATGGAGCCATTTTCTGCTAAAGCAAGAGCTGCCGCTGCTTTTTTAATTTGATCTCCTCCGTTTAGGTCGCCCAGAAGAGAAGCTGTTGAGACATTGTTCTTCTTATTTTCATCAGTAAGCTCATTAATTCTTTTTCTCTTCAGCTTATCAATTTCTTTCATACCAGCTTTTGACTCTTTACCTCTTCCAAAAGGTAGCGGCGTACCATCAAGCTTATCTCCCATTCCTTTATAATAAGCTTTTGTATTCTCCCCTCGTTCCTTCCAATACTTACCGCTTACCAATTTACTGGCCTTGTTATCGCCGAATAATCTTCCTTCATAGGTACGTTTTTTAATTCCCTCACCAAAACCTTTCGCCCTTGTTGTAACGGGACTAGTAGCAACACTAGCGCTCTTTTTCCCTGCCCACTTGGCGAAGTCTTTACCGTACTTGGTAGCTATATCTGCTCCGGCCACTGAGAACTGTTTGGAAACTCCCATAGTAAACCACAGCATAGTAATAGGCACGAAGAAGAGGACCATTGATGAGATGAGCTCTTTGTCAATAGAAGTGGCTGAAGCGATATTTCCTACTCCATCAGATTGATTAGAGCCAGAAATAGCCGCAAAGAAATTGGTTGCAAGAACCAACATGAACATAGCTGCTGGACCAAAGAGACAGTAATTGAGAAATTCATCCCACCACTTCCCACCGTATTTCTTCATCCCAGGAATACCCGCGAAATCATTCCCAATAAAACCTATCGGGGAAAGAACAAGAAGGATAACAAGAGCAATCACTCGAATGAGAAATTGAAAAGCAAGCACCAGAAGAGTGATGTTGAAGATAAAAAGAAAGACAATGGCCGCTAAGAGAGACTTCAATTCTGAGTCTGATCCCTGAGGAAGGAGAATGCCTTCTAAATTAGAGGCTCCAAGAGAGGAAGCCAGCGTTGTTGAAGCGTCTCCCCCATCACCAAGAATCATCTGGAGAAAAAAGTACATCGGCACATTGGCAAAGTCGATGATGATGCGCGCGATAGGAAAACTGAAGTTCACCAAGAGAGCTGCTAGGATGAGCTTGATAATAGTTTTGGAGTTCGCATAGCTATCAATCTGAAACACAAAAGCAAAGGCGATAAAAAGAAGTCCGAGGATGAAGAAAATATTGATGAAGTCGCGGACGAATTTCCACATCTGATAGACCGCTTGGAGATTAAGTAGTCCAGTTGGCCCAGAGATGAACTGCGGATCAACCGCGTAGGCGAACATGGTCGTGGCCACACTTGTGAAAAGTCCCACGAAAAGAAAAACTCCATAAAGAAGGTATTGAAAAGCGGCATATGTAGCATTCGAAGCCCAGTTTAATGGGTTCAAATTTGACCCCTCTGCGCTCACTCCATGAGCACTGCTGATAAAAAAAATACTCGCAAAAAAGACAAGGAGCACACTCGTTTGGAGACGTTTTTTAAAAAAATTTTTCTTTATTTTTGAAAATAGTTGAGGCACACGCAAACAGTTCGAGATGACGTCGAATATATGCTTTAGTATACCATGAAAACTGTTTTTTCAAGACCAAAAGAGCGCCCCTTATATGACGCTCTTATCCCTCTTCTTCTCAGGCAGTCTAGTAGATGTATCCCTTGATAGCTCGGCTACTCGTAGAGAGAGTACGCCGACTCACTTTTCCCCAACCGGCATAGTTCATCTCACTTACCGTGATAGTCCCTCCGCTTACTTTTTCGACGATAGCCACATGACCGTAGTAGCGGTTCTCCGTAGTCACAATGATAGAGCCAGGAGCTGGTGACTTACCAGTACGATACCCTTGAGCTTTGGCGTTATAGAGCCATGTACCCGCATTTCCTCCCCAAGGAACATAGCGCTTAGAGGCGACATACCAGGTACAATACCCGTATGGGAAACGATGGCCGCTACCAGCCTTACCGCTTGGTGTGCGGTAACCAGAGATATCATTAGCCTGACCACTATCAGTAGTCGTATTGGCATATTGGCGACGAGTAAGACCATTGGTGTCGTCTTTTGGTTTCTCTTTTTCTTCTTTGCGACCATCTGGAATAGTGATGAGTGCCCCTACTTCAAGGTCACCGTTAGCTGGTAACGAATTGAACGCAATGATTTTTTCTTTATCTGCTTGGTACTGTTTGGCTATATCATCGATAGTCTCACCACTTTTGACCGTGTGATTGAGGCCAGCTACCGGAAGGATGAAGATTTGATCTCCCGGCTTGATAGCATCAACATTATCAATATCATTGGCCCAAAGAATAGTGTTCACTGTAATACCCATCTTATGAGCAATAGCGCTCATAGTATCCCCATCTTGAACGGTGTAAATACTTACTCCTCCACCCTCTTCTTCTGGGTCTTTGGTGATATTGGCTGTCGCTTGAGAGAGAACCACCTGATTATCTAAAGCTGTATCTTCCACATCAAAGAGCGATAAGTCTTCTTTTTGCTCTGGATCAACCCCCACCCCAGAACCAGCGAGTGGCACAAGAGCAAGGTTTTTCTTATTTTCATCTATGACAAAGCGATGCTTCGCTCCGAATGACTCCTCCTCTACCTGGTCCTCTCCGATATAGCCAAACAAGAAACTCTCTTGGCCTTGACCTTGAGCAAAATTACTAGCAGAGACCATCAAAGCACTGGAGGCAACAATAGAAAAAGCAGAGTAATTACGAAAAACTCGTACTACTCGATACCCGGAGATTTGTTTCAAGAAAGTGAGCAGACGATATTGAATCGTATGCGTTTTGGTGTGCCAGAGAGCCAAACGTTCAGTAAACGAGAGTTTTTCCGAAGAATCGTCTTTCTCAGAAATACTTTCGGCTGACTGGTCTTGATAAAGAGTTTTTTTCAAAAAATTGCGAATAAAATTCGCGCCTTTCAGTTGGAATGAAGCTTGGGAGAGGCGAGCTTTTTACTAAAGCCTATTGCCTTTCCATGGACTTTTTCCCTAATTTTTACAATGTGTAGTATAGCTTTTTCTGCTTTTTTGGTCAAGCATTTTTCGATATAAATGGCTCTATAAAAGGAAAAAGTGATATAAAAATGTAGAAATTGTGCTATACTAAGCCCATGCATACTTTTACTGAACCGAAAAGCGAGATTGAGCACTATGCCAAAGAGTTTTTGGAGCACCTCGAAATCGAGCTCAACCGCTCACCCAAGACTCTGGCTAATTATGGTCTTGTTCTCAAGCAGTTTTTTGATTGGGGGCAGCTCGAGAAGCCAAAAGAGATTACTCAAGAGAAAGTCCGTGAATACCGTATCTATCTTAATCGTCGGAGTGCTAAGCAGGGAGACCTCCTCAAGAAGAATACTCAAGCCTATCATGCAGTAGTTATCCGCACTTTTCTCAAATACCTCGCTAAACAAGATTGCGCTTCTGTGCCTCCTGAAAAAATTGAAATCGGGAAAATTCCTGATCGACAAGTAGACTTTCTTGACATTGATGAGGTCCTCCGACTCCTTGAAGCTACCAAGGGGTCGACCCTCCGCTCCAAAAGAGACCAAGCTATTATAGAACTTCTCTTCTCTGCTGGATTACGTGTCAGTGAGCTCACCAATCTCAACCGTGAGCATATTAATCTCGACAAAGAAGAATTCAGTGTACGTGGAAAAGGAAGTAAGCTCCGTATCGTCTTCCTGTCCCTAGAGGCACGTGAGGCGCTGAGGGACTATCTCGACAAACGTGTTGATGTTGACCCAGCTCTCTTTATCTCACTCCCGAAAAAGGGCTTGGTGAATAAAAGTAATGCTGCTCGTGAAACGCTTCGCCTCACGCCTAGAAGCATCCAACGACTTATCAAACACTATGCCAAAAAAGCTGGTATCACCAAAGATGTTCACCCCCATACTCTACGTCACAGCTTTGCAACTGACCTTTTGATTAATGGAGCTGATATCCGCAGTGTACAAGCAATGCTTGGCCACGCCTCTATCACCACCACTCAGGTCTATACCCACATCACCAACGAACGCCTCAAGGAAGTTCACCAAAACTTCCATTCCAGTCGCAAAAAATCTTAGATTTTCTTGAGTGGAGCTACGCCTGCCATCATTTTTTTGACTCCAGCACGCTTGAAGGCGACGGTAATCAGGGTACCCTCGAGACTGACGATAAGACCGCTACCGAACTGTGGATGCTCTACCATATCACCTGGACGCAGCTCTTCTTTCCGAGTGGCCTCAAACTGACTGACTTCACTCTGGTCTTTTTCTCTAAACTGTTGAAAGCGCTCAGTGGTCTTCTCTGTAGCTGCTGTGAAGCTCGGTCGCCCAAAAAAAGCCCTCTTGTTGCGAAGCATCCCTCCCTGAAAAAAGTCTTCTTCAACGACGAGATGACTTGGTATCTCATCAATGAAACGTGAGCGTGGATTGATCTGCGTGCTACCAAAAATAGTTCTCGCTTCTGTGTGTAAGAGATAAATCTTTTCCTTAGCTCTGGTGAGAGCCACATACATCAAACGTCTCTCTTCTTCCATTTCTTGAGGAGAGAGCGTACTTCTTGAATGAGGAAAAATTCCCTCTTCTAGACCCACCACAAACACAACAGGAAATTCAAGCCCTTTGGCACTATGCACCGTCATAACCTGTACCGCATCAGCTTGATGATTGAGTTCATCTGTATCAGAAGAAAGGGCTACTTGCTCCAAAAGGAGCTCCAGGCCCTCTTGTAACGTGTACTCCTTAAATCTCTCTGTGAGCGAAAAGAGTTCTTGTACGTTCTTCACTCTATCCTCACCTTCCGCTGTTCCGTCATCGAGCATTCCCATATAACCACTCTCCCGCGCCATGGTATCAAGCAACAATCCAAGTGGCATGGCGTTATCAGACACAAGTATGCGCCACTTGAAAAAACTATCACGAAACTTCTCTAACACACCAAGTTTTGAAGCTTGCATAATACCTTCCCTGCCCAAACCCTCCACTGTAGTGAGAAAATCTTGCCCCTCTCCCTCCGTAAAGTGGCGCCATTTTTCTAAACTGACTTTGCCAATTGCTCTTTTTGGAACATTAATGATACGCTCCAAGGCTAGGTAATCTTTTGGATTCACCAAGAAACGAATGTAGGCCACCATGTCTTTAATTTCTTTTCTTTGATAGAACTTGATACCTCCTACAATTCGATATTGAATAGAAAGTCGCAAAAACATTTCTTCTAAAGCTCTTGACTGTGCATTTGTACGATAAAGAATGGCAAAGTTTTTATACTGAGCCCCTTGTTCTACCCCAGACACGATTGTCTCTGCCACAAAGCGGGCTTCCGCCTCCTCATCACTTGCACTCACGAGAGAAACCAGCCCCCCTTCTTTTTGTTCTGTCCACAACTGCTTGTGTCGCTGGTCACGATTACGAGCAATGACACCCTGAGCAGCATCAAGAATAATCTGTGTTGAACGGTAGTTCTGATCCAATGTAATAACTACAGCTTCTGGATAATCTTTTTCAAAATTAAGAATGTTACGAATATCTGCCTGTCGCCATCCATAGATAGACTGATAGTCGTCACCAATCACAAAAATATTTTTTTCTTTCTGTGCTAATAGATGGATGAAAAGATACTGTGGTGAGTTAGTGTCCTGATACTCATCTACCATGATGTAGCGAAACTGTTCTTGATAGCGTGTAAGTATCTCTGGATATTGTTGAAAAATAGTGACTACAAAGCGAATCAGATCATCAAAATCAAGGGCGTTGTTACGCTTCAATTCGCGCTGATAGCTTTGATACACCTTAGCAACAATCTCCTCAAAGTAACTCCCTGCCTGTGCCAAAAACTGCTCTTCATCAATAAACGCATTCTTTGCCCGAGAAATAGCTTCCATGAGAGCACGTGGCCGTATCTGATCCCCATCTAACTCCAGAGTTTTCATAACCTGTTTCATCAGTGATTGCTGATCTTGATCATCAAAAATTTGGAAGTTGGTCTCATACCCAAGTACAGCTATTTCTTTCCGTAAAATCCTGGCGCATAGAGTGTGAAATGTGCCCATATGAGGCATCTGACCGACTCTTGCACCCTCATGACGTCCGCTCTCTAAGAGTAGCTCCACTCGCTCCTTCATCTCTAAAGCAGCCTTATTGGTAAAAGTCACTGCCAGAATATTAGCTCCTGATATCTTTTTTTCTACCATTAGATAGGCTATTCTGTGAGTCAATGTCTTTGTCTTACCCGACCCAGCTCCAGCCAAAATCAAAACAGGGCCTTCTGTTTGCTTGACGGCTCGCTCCTGCTCACTATTGAGACCCTTCTGCCAAAATGGTTTGTCCATAAATACCTCTTGAGTGACTTTGCTAGTCTAGCACATTCTCCAAGAGTCTCCTCTCTTATGCTAGAATAAGCCTATGAACATCAGTCACTTGATACGTCAAATTGAAAAAACTCCTCAAACAATCCTGAGTTTCATCTTGGCTTTTACTACAATTATCATTCTTCGTCTTCTTGTAGAAGCTGCTATGGGTTCCTTTGCTATAAGTAACTTTGAGACTCTCTTCTTTGAGTTTTCTCATACGTACCTTTTCTTTCTTTTTGCATTCAGTCTTTTTCTACCTCTACTTGCTTTTTTCACCAAAGAACACACCCTCGCCACAACTAACATCCTCTTGTTTGGCTTTTTCATCATTTTGGCTCCGCCTATCATCGATACATTCCTCTTCGGCCAAAATGGTTACTGGAGCTTCTATATCTTTGATAGCTTCACTGGACTCATCCATCGTTATGTAACGTTCTTTGGAGACTCTCCGTCTATTGGCATCACTTCTGGCGTGCGTATCGAAGTCTTCATTATGACCTGTCTCAGCATATTCTTGATTCGCCTGAAGACCCTCTCAATTATTCGAGCTCTTGTTGGTGGCGTAGCTGTTTACTCACTTTTTTTCTTGTTGGGCACTTTCCCATCCTGGCTGACTTTTGCTCTTGAACCAACGACTTTTTTCAAAGCTACAGGATCATCAGTGGCCGCCCTTTTTCTCACACCAGAGAATATCCTCAGTAGAGACGTTTCTAGTCTACGCAGTGTTCTCAATATGAAGATGAGTCTTTGGTACGCTCTTCTCAATCTTATTTCCTTTGCGACGCTCTTTTATTTCAAAAATAGAGCTCACTGGCTGACTCTGTATCGTAACGCTCGTTTTCCACAGGTGTTTTATCATGGTGGCCTTGTGGCCCTTGGTGGCCTACTCGCTTTTTACTTCGAAGATCTAACTCTTCCACGCAGTCACTTCTCATACCTTGCCTTCCTTCTTCTTACTATAAGCGCTATCTTCGCTTGGCTCACCTCAGTTGTCGTCAATGACTGCTATGATACTGCTATTGATCAAAAAACCAACCCCAACCGACCTCTTATTACAGAAGCTATCTCTCAAACAGACTATCAAGCATATGCCATTCTTTTTTTCTGTGCTTCTCTTCTTCTTGCTGGAGTAGTCAGCGCACAAGCTCTTTTGCTTATATTTGGTTATCAAGCCCTTGCCTGGGTATACTCAGCTACTCCATTTCGTCTCAAACGCTTTCCCCTCATTGCAACTCTGACAGCTTCTTTTGCAAGCTTTCTCATTCTAGCAACCGGCTATCTCGCGGTGAGTGAGCTGCAGAGTCTTAAGGCTTTTCCCTTACCTCTGCTTCTTTTTCTTATCGTTAGTTTCACGATTGCACTACCCTTAAAAGATTTCAAGGATATCGCTGGTGACAAACACGATGGTGTTTATACCCTTCCCGTTATTCTTGGTGAACTCTGGGCCAAGCGTGTTCTTGGCTTACTCGTCTTTATTCTCTTTGTACTGAGTCCATTTATTCTCAATGCTTCAAGTCTCTACGTACCCGCTCTTCTTTTTGGAAGCACCGCCTTCTGGATAATCCAAAGCGGAACAGCAAAGCCTACCGCTTTCTTTCGTTACACTCGCTTCTCACTTTTCTTTTTTCTCCTGGTTTTTTGCTACGGTCTTTTTATTGCCCTTCATCTTTCTTAGGAGTGAGCGTATCCACAAGTGATTGCCACTCCTTAAGACTCAGTGCCTGAGCGCGTATATCTTTACGGAGACTAAGGCTTTCGAGCACTTGTTCAAGCGCTGGTTTTGATTGACCGGTGATACTTGTGAGATTATTCACCAGTGTTTTTCTTTTCGACTGAAAGGCTGCTTTGACAATACGAAAAAATCTTTTTTCTTCAACAAAATCAATAGCTGTCTCGGGTACAAGCTTTACGACTGCGCTGTTCACCTTTGGTACAGGCTCAAAAGCTTCCTTGGGTACAAAGAAAAGTTTCTCTACTTTAGCATTGTACTGCGCCATCACAGCAAGAAGACTCATGTCACCTGGAGAGGCTACTAGACGATTAGCGACCTCATCCTGCACCATCAGAATAATTTGTCTTGGCTGATATCGTAGCGCTAATAGTTTTCGGATAATGGGTGCGGTGATGTAGTAAGGAATATTAGCAATAACAGAGTAAGCTCCAGAAGAAATATGCTTCTGCTCTAGTAACGTATCCACATCAATATCAAGAATATTTCCCTCTATCAGGGTCAAATTGTCTTTCTTTTTCTCAAGGAGAATATCTTTGAAGCGCGGATCTGCCTCTACCGCTATCACTTCTTTTGCCTCCTCAAGAAGAGGGAAAGTAAGCGCACCGAGTCCAGGGCCAATTTCCAAAACTACTTCAGAAGAAATGTCTGCGTATGAAATAATATCTTTGATATATTGCTCTTCTTTGAGGAAGTTCTGGCCGAGTGATTTCTTGGCGGTAAGCATAGTTTAATTCGTAATTTCTTCCATTTTTACATTGATGACTCCCTGGCCGAGTGAGGCTATTTCTTGAAAAGCTACTTTGTCGAGATCGATAATTCTCCCAGCTCCAAATGGACCCCTATCATTGATTTTCACAATCACACTCTTGCCGTTAGCTGTGTTGGTCACCTTAACATATGATCCCATTGGTAGCCAAGGATTCGCAGCCGCGAGAGTGCCTGTATGCGCATACCAAGATGCTCCTCCACTATGGCTCTTGCCTGTCTTCACAAGCGTACCTTGTTTGATAATCTCTGTCACTGGCTCCTTGGTTATTTCTTCAGATAGAATTTTTCGACTCACTTCCTTGCCATCGTGGCGAGCAATGCGCACCGTCCGAGTACGTATACCCACCTCACCTTTCTGTACTACCTCTTTCTTTCGCCAAGAAAGATTAGGGTCTTCTTGTTCTTCAGTTTTGAATGGTATCTTAACCTCCTCTTTTTCTTCAGAAACACTCACTCGCGTAATATGCACCGCTCCAGCCAAGCCAAGCGTTGTCTCAAGGGTGGGTACGACAATATCATCCTCATCCAGCCCGATGTGTACTTCTTGAAGAAATTCTCCTACCGTACCCGCTGTTGTTCGATACGTTGTCTCTTCACTGCCAATACTCACCGTCACCTCTCTCTGATGCTTAAGAAAAATAGTAACACCAGACGTCAGGGGTGTTCCAAGAGGAGGAAAGACCTGATCCCCATCTGTCATCACTATGCCTTGCTGTGACAGAAAATCACCAACCGTCTTGGCCTCTCCAGCCATATACGGGTACTCTACCCCTCCTTCACGGAGCTGTATATTCACTTTTTCTTGAAATTGATACTGTGGCTTCGCTGGCCACCACAACCACCACGCCACCAGTAGTGTCACTCCCAAAAGTATTCCCAAACGATAACGCATATCCGCTTCTCTACTCATTAAATCGATACTGCAAAGCCTCGCCTACATGGAGAGTTTTAATTGTACCACTTTCCTCTAAATCCGCTATTGTACGCGCCACTTTCAAGATTCGCATATAGCCACGAGCAGATAACTGAAGCCTATCGACAGCCAAACGAAGCATCTCTTTCGCTCCTTCGTCTATCTGACAAAAACGCCTCACTTGCTCGCTCGACATCTCCGCATTGGTATGGATAGTAGTGTCTTCAAAACGTTCTTGCTGCTTCACGCGAGCTTTTTGGATACGCTCTCTGACACTCTGACTCGTTTCGGTGTATTCTTCCTGCTGTAGCTTCTCTACCTTCTGTCTCGGTACCTCAATATGCAAATCTATGCGATCAAGAAGAGGCCCTGAGAGCTTGTGTCGGTACTTCTCTACCTGAAAAGGTGAACAAGCACACATACGTTCGCTGTCACCAGCATATCCACACGGACAAGGGTTCATAGCTGCCACCAACATGAAGCGCGCTGGAAATTCTAAGGCTCCCTTTATACGAGAAACAGTCACTACACCTTCTTCCAAAGGCTGACGCAAACTCTCTAAGACTCCTCTTGGAAATTCAGCAAACTCATCAAGAAAGAGTACGCCCCGATGCGCCAGACTAATTTCTCCAGGACGAGGAAAACTTCCTCCGCCAACGAGAGAGATAGCGCTCGCTGAGTGATGGGGTGCACGGAAGGGTCTCTCCATAGCAATGGTATTTTGGGGCAGCTTACCGGCAACAGAAAAAATCTTCATTACCTCCAGTTGTTCGGCAAAATCAAGCTCTGGTAAGATGCTTGGCAAGGTCTTGGCGAGAAGAGTCTTACCTGAACCGGGTGGCCCCACAAAAAGAATATTATGCCCACCAGCCGCCGCAACTTCAAGGGCCCTTTTGGCTTGCTCCTGACCACGAATATGACTCATATCGAATCGATACTCACGCGTATTCGCCTTCTGAGAAAGTGGCTTTGTATAGGGTGCAATCAGATGAGTTCCTTCGAGGTGTTTGACAAGCTCAATCAGTGTGCGTACTGGTATGATGCAGAGACCATCAATAAGGGCTAGTTCTTCTCTGTTGTCATACGGCACAAAAATCTCTTTGTAACCTTGTTCTTTAGCAAAAACACCAATAGCAAGAGCGCCGTTCACCTTCCGTACTACACCATCCAGCGCTACTTCACCAATGAACAGTTTCTCTTTTGGGTCAAAGGCTACTTGCTTGGTAGCAAGAAGGATGCCAAGGGCGATCGGTACGTCATAGATAGGTGAATTCTTCGGTAAGTCTGCCGGTGCGAGATTGACGGTGATTCGACCCTGCTGGTGAGGTGGACGAAAGCTTGAGTTTTTGAGAGCAGCGCTGACTCGCTCCCGAGACTCTCTAATTGCCTGGTCTGGAAGCCCTACAAGCGTGAAATTGTGAAGCCCTTGAGAAAGGACATCTACTTCTACCTCTACGCTTTGAGCGTGAATCCCTACCACTGCGGCTGAATATATTCTTACAGCCATATTGTTCTAAAGTTACTCTTTTTGTTTTAAAAAAATCCACAATAGACCTCCGACTCCTGCCGTAATCACAATGTCAGCAATATTGACATGACTGCCAATCAAAGGCATCGTCCAGTAATCATGCACACATCCATAGATCACTCTCTCAAGCGCATTCGAAAGTCCTCCTGCCAAGATTATACTAAAGATACTCCGCTCTGCCCATCCTCTTGTTCGTTGTGCCGACAAAACCAAAAGTGCTCCAAGTATACCCCATTCCACCAACAAAAAAACGGGACTAGCTCCAAAAAAACCGATCCCGTATTTTTCATTGCACCAAGTACCAAGTGACTGTATTGTCATGAAATAAGCTACCCCCTGACATAACAAGAAGATTATCGCAAAAGCCGCAACTACCAAGGGCTTTTTTAGCATAATTTCCTACCGATGGATAGCTGTTCTTGCTGCAGGATAGACTCGTAAACGATCTTCCGAAATCTGCTCCCCGGACTCTTCACAAATACCATAGGTACCCTGTTCAATCTTCTCCAAAGCATCGATGGTATCCTTCAGCTGTGTCTCCAAGTTAGCTTCTAGGGCTATATCATCAACGTACTGCTCCACTTCAGAAGCATGCTCATCCTCATCAGTGCCCATGTCTTGAAACTGAGTCTCGTAGTTTCCTTCAGTACCGGTTGATTTTGCGAAACGAGAAAGCTCTCCTTCAAGACGTGTTTTTTCTTCTTGTAGTTTTTGCTTTGCTTCATCCAAAAATACTTGTGTAAATGCCATAGTGTATGTATCAATTTATAGTTCTATTATAGTTATGTTTCTTTCTTTTGTCTAAATGACTCAGAAAAAGATGCTTTCCAGATGTCTTACCTTAGCCTTACCGGACTCTTCATTGAGGCACACCGTAACTGCATCATAGCGATACTCTTGCTTCCATCGCTTAGTCTTTCTTAGATAGTATTCGCTTATCTTGAGCATTTTTCGTAATTTTGCTGGTGTAATGCTAACCTCTGGTAGCAATATCTCATCTTGCGATGACTGTTTCCGCGTTTTGACTTCAACAAAAATAATTTTCCCTTTATATAAAGCAATAATGTCTATTTCCCCCTGGCGTACCCCTTCTGTATTCGTGAAATTCCGCTCGAGAATCTTATATCCCTTCTTTTGTAAAAAATAACAGGCGATTTCTTCACCTTGTTGTCCTCGTGATAAATGGCTTGTTTCAGTCATAAACTCCCATATATGAAAAAAGAGCCCTATAGGCTACAGAAATTTGTTGGAGCTGGGCGTAGCGAAGCCCAAATATAAATAATATTGGCTGATACGCCCAGCGTGCATGTGCCAACAGGTATAGGGGTTACTGCGTCCGGGTGAGAGACACAAGATAATCCACGCGTACGCCTGTATTTTGTGCAAATGCTATGTATAGTCTCCTAACTTTTTGACTATTTTTCCCCTCCCCATTCTCTGGCACTTGGCCTTTAGAGTTTTTGTAAAGAACTTGTTTTTTTGTTTGTTTTTGTTTGACTCCTGACAGATTATTATTTTTGTCTGGAGAGATTATTAATTTTAATAATCTTTTTTGTTTTTGTTTTGGGTCTCCGTGTTAGGACGGAGCGATCCGATACATTGATCAGATTCTTGAACAGTGGAGGAAATCCCTTCACAAGAGACTTCCGAAGGTATTCCATCCACCGTTCACTCTAAACAAGAGAATGATTGGAAAATTTGTTAAAGTTCAACTCACTTACAAATCCATTATAGCAGAAAAAAAGGTCCAAGTCAATCCTCTTCTCAAAAAAAAGTTTTAAGAAAGCACTTTTTCCTTTTTGGCGTTTTGTTTTTTCTTTTTTTCGAAAAAGAGAAGAAAAAATAAAGTAAATTACTTTTCTTTTTGCTTTGTTTTAAAGACAAAAAGCTTACTTTGTGCTTACTTCCACTGCTTTTCGTGTTACGTCTTTGCTGTTTCCCAAGAAAAGATTCTTGTCTTTCAAAATATAGTCAAAAGAATACCCTTGCTCCGGGAAAATATTAGCATAACGCACCACGCTGTTATTGTAAGAGCCGCTTGCAAACGTAGCTTGCTTAGGAAGAACAAGCTCGCTTGGATAAAAGAGGTTGCCGAAGGTTGCCGGGAGAAGAAGTTCGTACTTAGAGAGTAGTCCACTTGGATTATCAGTACCTTCTTTGATGGTAACAGCAAGTGCTTTTCTTACTTGTCCATTTTCTACATACAAGACCAATTTGAAATTCTCATCAAATGTTGATAGGAGATCCTCTCCGGGGCCAAGCTCCATCAGATAAGCAAAACGACTCATCGCGAGTGGTACATTGTTCTGATCAGTTACCTGAAAAATAACCGGATCAGTCATGTGAGCATTCATGATTTTTCCTTCAATGTCCTTTATTTGAGCCAGAATTGTCTCTCTGGTGGCTGTTTCTGGATCGAGTGAGAGATAGTTTGACCGTGTGGTAGAAAAAGCTTGATTTTCTAGGTCTGGCTTGGTTTCTTCACTTGGTGGCGTATTAGTATCTTTGGTTTCTGCTTGTAATTGAGCAGCAGCTTCTTGATTTGCCTTGTCTTTAAGCTGTGCGTCTTTGGTTTGCTCAAGGTAGAAATAAATACCCATCATGAGAATTAGGCCCACAGCAATGATAGCTCCAATAATAAGAATTTTTGATGAATGCTCTCTGTGCTGTTCGTTAGTAGGTATTGGTTGAGTAGAGCTAGGGGATGGGATAGATTGCTGAGGGGAGGCTGGTACTGACAGGGGAGTATTCGGCTGTGCTGTTTGTATTTCTGGAGTGGCAACCTCTACCTGAGGGATAGGCTCGTCGTGTATGAAAGGGTTAGTCACTGGATTGGGTGCAGCGTTTGACGGGGCTTGCGCCGGTAGATTGGCTGGTGCTCCGCTTGGCATCAAAGGGGAATGGGATTTTTCACCCATTACACGCACCTGAGAGAGGATATCTTTACTAATAGATGAGTCGGTTGATAGAGTACTCTGTGTTTTATTTGAAGAGAAAAACGACATATGTATTTGTTTGACCAAAAAAGGGAGCAGGAGCTCCCTTTTAGTATACTCTATTTTGATGAAGAAACAATTATTGTCTTTCCTTTAGGGCTTTCATAGAAAGATTAATTCTCCCTTGAGAATCAATTTCTTTGACAAGCACTCGTACATGGTCACCCACAGAGACAATGTCTTCTACTTTTTCTACTCGTTCGTGAGCCAGTTCAGAGATATGAATCAAGCCCTCTTGATTAGGAAGTACCTCTGCAAAAGCACCAAAATTCATAATACGAGTGATGCGAGCATCAAATATCTCTCCTGCCTTGGCTTCACGAGTCAGGTCCTTGATCCACTGAGTGGCTCGATCACCGCCAATACCATCGGTCGCTGTAATAAAGACAGAGCCGTCATCCTCAATATCAATAGAAACTCCTGTTTCATCAATAATCTGATTGATCATCTTTCCTCCTGGCCCAATCACGTCACGAATCTTTTCTGGATTGATATGGAGAGTGATAATACGTGGCGCGAAAGGAGAAAGATCAGCTCGTGGCCCCTCAATGGCCTCGAGAATCTTCCCCATGATGAACATTCTTCCTTCCTTGGCCTGCGCAATAGCGGTTTTGAGCATACTTGGCGTCAAACCATCAATCTTCACATCCATCTGCATAGCCGTAATACCATCTTTAGTACCAGCCACCTTGAAGTCCATGTCTCCATAGTGATCCTCAAGACCCTGAATATCAGACAAGACCTTGAATTCTCCCGCTTTACCAGTGATAACACCCATAGCTATACCAGCTACTGGCTTTTTGATAGGCACACCAGCGTCCATCAATGAAAGCGTTGAGCCACAGGTAGAAGCCATAGAAGATGAACCATTTGACTCCAGCACCTCAGAAACCAGAACCATCGTATATGGAAACTCTTCTTTTGAAGGCAACACTGGGAGAAGAGCTTTCTCAGCGAGAGCCCCATGACCAATTTCACGTCTCCCTGGGCCACGCATCGGACGTACTTCACCTACTGAATATGGCGGGAAGTTGTAGAAGTGCATGTAGCGCTTCTTCTTATCAACTTCCATCGTATCGACAATCATCTCATCTCCAGGAGCTCCCAAGGTGGTCACTGTGAGGGCCTGCGTCTCACCGCGAGTGAAGAGTCCGGTACCATGTGTCCGTGGCAAAAGACCTACCGCAGTGGTGATAGGGCGGATTTCATCTAGTTTACGTCCGTCTGGACGTTCTTCTTGATGCAGAATTCTTGTATGCACTGCTTCATCTGCGAATTCATCGGTGACAAGAGCTAACACTTCTTTGCTATTCTTCTCATCTGGGTAGCCTTCAGTGGCCCACTCTTCAAGAGCAGCGTTGATCTCGGCTATCTTTGACTCCATCGCCTTCTTTGGCTTCAGATAGAGCGCTTCCGCAAGACCGAGTTCTTCGCACTGGGTACGGATAGCGGCCTCAAACTCATCACTTCCAACTAGCATAGCTGCGTCACGCTTTTCTTTCCCAGCCTCCTTTCTCACGCTTTCGATGAAGTCCGTAATCTTCTGGATAGCCTCAAAAGCAAACTCAAAAGCTGCACCCATCTGTTCTTCAGTGATTTCCTGTGCTCCTGCCTCAATCATGTTGATCTTCTCATGAGTGCCAGAGACCAAGAGGTCAAGTGCACTCTCTTTTCTGTCTTCACTTTTTGGATTGAGAACGAAACCACCTTCCGTCAAACCGACACGTACTGCACCAATAGGGCCTCCCCAAGGAATATCAGACAGCGTCAGTGCCGCAGAAGCAGCAATCATAGCAACAAGATCCGAGTCATTTTCACCATCGTATGAGAGTACCGTGGTGACTACCTGAACTTCATTGCGCATGCGACTATTGAAGAGTGGTCGGATAGTGCGGTCGACTGCTCGTCCAGAAAGAACTGCCTCATCTGATGGCCGGCCTTCACGCTTGATAAAACGTGAACCCTTTATCTTACCAGCTGCATAGTAACGCTCCTCAAAATCCACCAT
>JAYRRF010000003.1:0-3356 GCA_041910335.1 Candidatus Moraniibacteriota bacterium | reverse complement strand
TTAATATTGCCAGCTCCGCTTTGCACATTGTTGATCAACTTCTGAATTTGCTCACGAGTCTGCTTGACGTTCCCTTCTCCATCTGAAGGAAGGATATTAAGGAGCTTGCGGTAAGCCTCAAGGGCTTGGTCACGCTTACCCATTTTTTCGTAGAGAAGTCCGAGACTCAAACGTACATCTACCAACTTGTCATTGTCTTTTAGGATATCTTGGAAAGTCTTTTCTGCTTTATCAAGATCTCCATCCTTGTCACGAATCTGGTAGAGGACACCGAGGTTATAACGATAGTTCACGTTTTGCTTATCGAGAGCGATAGCGCGTTCGGTGCTCTTCAAAGCATCATCGTACATCTTAAGGCGTGATTCTACCAAGGCCTTCTGGTAATGAGCTACAGCGAGGTTGTCTTTCTTGGCAATAGAAGCCTCAAAAGCAGTTTTTGCTTCTTGGTATAATGCTGTCTTCTCAGCACCATCTTCTTTGGTGTCTGCTTGAGCACGCTTGGTCTGACCCATCTTAATGTCGTAGAGTGGATTCTCTGGCTCAAGCTCTTGAGCTCGCTTGTAGAGCTCCTCTGCCTTTGGAAGAGCGTCACTCGCATAGAGAGCGGCATTTTCATAGATAAGACCGAGTGACTCTACTGCAAGAACATCATTTGGCATGACACTACGGCCACGTTCAGCTGCTGCTACTGCGCTTCGGACGTAGTTGGCAATAGCGTCAGTGTTTCTCTCTGCAGCCGGCTTACCAGCTTCGAGGTTGGCAAGGGCCATGAACTCTTGACCAAGACGGGTAGGGTAGCGACCCTCCTGAGGGTAATTCTGTGAGGCTTGAGCAAGAAGACCAATGACTTCTGTACTTGGGCTCACAGCAGCCTTGCGCACCGCTTCACCAGCCTTAAGATCGGCTACTAATACCTTACCCATGAATACGAAGAGGAAGGCTACTCCGGCTGAAACCACCATAAAGATGAAGGCAAGAGCAAGAGCGTATTTCGGTGCTGCCTTGAGAGACAGGTGGAGATACTTCTCTTCAGATCCACTCTCGACGAAGAGGATACCCAGTGAAAGTGTCCCCAAGAGTGAGGCGATCAGAATCAAAGTACCATTGAGTGAAGCGATTCCCCCGGCAATCAAAAACATGATAGCCGTTGTCCAAAGTCCAAGAGAATAGATTTTGTTCTTCGTCTTCTCCATAGAGAGCAGGTAGATGCCAAGACTCATAAATGAGAGCCAGAGGAGAGCAAGAAGAACGGTTCCGATAGCTCCAAGAGTTACGATAGTCTCGAAGAAGAGGCCATTCCCCTGGTAGAAACGGAGTGTATACAAGTCATTTTGGTTGTACTCTGCTGGGCGATACATAGAAAATGCATAGCCGTAGTTGGCGGGACCAACACCGAGGAAGAAATTCTCTTTTAGAGACTCCTTAGCTACCTGCATAGAGAGGTTGGTGTTTGGTGCAACTTCTACTGGAAGCTGAGCTCGTGAAAGCTTGTTAGAGCCAATCATGAGGAATGCGAGCATCACCACGAAAGCCACCATCGGCATCCAGGTCAGGCGCTCGTTTGGACGAACAATCTGAGCCAAGATGTAAACCATGAAGAAAGAAAGCCCGATCAACACTACTGGCCAAGAAACATATGAGTACAGAGCAAGGAGAAGGAACAAAGTCAAAAAGATACCAAGACCGTACACTGATGTCAGGACGTTACGACGCATTCTCGTGTAGTCACTGTCTGTTTTCCAGGCAATGAAGATAGCGGTCATGAAAAGCGGCAAGAGAATAGAGAGGAAAGTGGTCAGGGTCGATACTGTTCCAATCAAACTAAGTGGTGCCATCTTTTCGACAGCAGCTGGCAAAAAGCGAATCTTCAGAATCACCAAAGTGCTCCAGAGAGCAACGATGAATCCAGAGATAAGGAACGCTTGCAACATCTGCTGAAAACGCTTCATCGTGAAATGACTCAAGATGAGATAGTAAGCCAAGGCAAGAGCGATGAGCGACACTACACCACGTGAAGGATCTCCGAAAAATCCCCAGAAACTGTGCCAGCGGTCGATAGAAAAGATAGCTGAAACAATATTGAAAACGACAAAGAGAGCAATCGGAATATCAAGCGGGGTACGACGAATCTTCATCTCGCCAGAAAGAACACCCTTCGATACCCAAGCAATTACTCCGAGAAGAAGCCAGAAATAGAAGTAGAGCTGCTTCTCAAAAGCAATCCCCTGAAAGGTGAGTCCTGTGAAAAACAATGGGATACCAAAAAACATCGCGATGAAACTGACTGAGATAATCATTTCAAAGATGCCTGATGGATTGAAAGCTTTCTCTGACTTAGCTTGCTGTGATCGTCCAGTACTGGTACCTCCCATACCAAATCCTCGAGACACATTTCCGGCTGCTGGCTGGCTGGCAGCTTGAGCCCGGTTGTTTGCTCCAAAAGGAGCAAATGAGACTTTTTCGTCTGACATAGTTTCCTTGAATTAAAATTAGTTCGTATTATCTTTCGCTTTTTTCTTCCAGAAAATTTAATTTCTCGGTTGTGTCTAAGTAAAGAGAGAGAAGGAAAAAGTATTTTCATTCATATCTCTCGAGAGGCACAAAAGCTTCCCTTATTATAAGGGAAAAAACGTGCAAAAGCAAAAGGGGCGGATATCCACAAAAAGCACCTATTTATACTCTGATAAGAATGGCTCTATAAAGGCACTTTATCGTACCGTATTATCCCCCCTCATAATGACTCTTCCACGAAAGGTAGCTGAAGTAGGAAGATCTGGAATGTACTTCGCTTCTGAAATATAGCTATAAAGTACGCCCTTGGAAGAAGAATAAGCCGTGTCAGAGGCAATAATATCTAACTTACCATCAAGGTTGATATCCATAATGAGAAGAGCACTTCCAGGATTCTCACTACTCGATCCAATCGTTTTATCCGCTGTAGTACTATCAGCCGGATACGTACCATCATTATAGAATACATATGCTCGACCAAATGTAGCACTTGTATAGTTGTTACCAACAATCAAATCTGCTCGGCCATCCGCACTTACATCCCCTGTAGTAAGCCGGTATCCGAAATACACCCCTGTTCCACCATCAATCAAGACATCAGCGGTAGCAGCGGTAGTCGGGAGAGAACCGTCATTATAGAAGATGTAGGCGCGACCGGTAGAGGTATTGTGTGTGGAGGCTCCTGCAGCTAGGTCTACCTTTCCGTCAGCATTGAGGTCTCCTCCAGCAAGTGATATACCAAAGTTAGAGGAAGACTCACCAGTGATAGTAGTATCAGCAGTGGCAGCGGTCGTTGGGATAGAACCATCATTATTGAAGATATAAACCCGGCCAGTTGAACTGCT
>JAYRRF010000002.1:0-8247 GCA_041910335.1 Candidatus Moraniibacteriota bacterium | reverse complement strand
TCCTTTCCCCCAGACAAATTGTTTCGCCCTGCCGAGTCCGCTTTAATCGTTTGGATTTTGCTCGAAATAGTTTCGAACTTTGTCCAACAAACACCTCTAGTAAATAAAAATGCCCTCTCGGAAAGGAGGGCATTTTTATTTTTCAGTTTATATCTGTCAAAGTGAGGTAATACGAGCTAGGTGGTTTTTCTTGTCATACCACATGGTAGCGAGAATGGTGAAAATAATAAAGGCGAAGGTGATGTATTCTGGGATGTGTGTATGGGTGACGACTTCGAGTATGATAGCGAGACCAATGTAAGCGATGATACCATAGGCGGTCTTGATGAGAGAGGGAAATGTATTCATGAGGCGGAGCATGAGTGGGGTGACGAAAATCATAGTGAGAATACCGATCGCTACCCCGAAAACAACGTACGAAAAGTGACTAGAAATACCGATAGCACCGACGATATTATCGATACTAAAGACGAGATCGGCTAACGCTATCTGAGTGACTACAAGGCGAAAATGAGGATGACGTTTGAGAGAACGTTCTTCTTTGGGACTACGGAAGAAGTGAGCATAGGCAAGCCAGAGGAGGTAGAGGGCACCAACGAGTTTGATAAGAGGATTTTCAATGATGAGAGTGGCCACGAAGAGACAAAGAAAGCGAAACAGTGCTCCGAGGGCAATACCAATGTAGATAGCCTTCTTCTGGAGTCGTTCGGGGAGCTCTTCCGCGAGAGAGGCGTTAACAAGAGCATTATCGACGCTGAGCATCAACTCTAAGACGGTGATGCTGAGTACGGTAGACAAGAAAGTAAGCATAGAGAAAAAAGAAAAGTTACTTCCGTATTTTACAAGAGAGAGTCGGATTTAGCGAGCGATGACGATACCGTGAACCTCGCTAGCGCCAGCTTGTTTGAGTACTTTGGCACAGGCCTCAAGAGTGGCATGAGTCGTGGTGACATCATCGATAAGCCAGATGATAGATCCGATTATATCGGGCGCAGTATCTTTGAGAGCAAAGACATCTCGCATAGCTTCGAGACGAGTTTTTCGATCGGGTTGTTTGCTCTGAGGAGAGGTGTTTCTGGTTCTCTTGAGGAGAGTAACATGATGGATGATAGGGGTGGGTTCATTGAGAAGAAAAGAGAGTTCGCGTGCCAGGAGGTCGCTTTGATTGTAGCCACGTTCGCGTAGACGTTTCGGATGAAGAGGTACTGCAGTGATGTAGGTAGGAAGTCTAAGAGGACTGTGTTCGATAGCTTCAAGAAGGAGACCGGCAAAGGACTGAGTGAGTAGAGTGATGCCCTGAAACTTATAATCGTGAATCGAGAGGGATACCAAAGGAGTTTTGAAGAAGAGCGGGCTGGTCAGAGAATCAAGAGAGGTAGACTCTTTGGAGGTATCAAAGAAGACAGTAACAGGACTTCTCCTTGGAAGACGTTTGAGGCAGTAAGAACAAAGGAGGGTGTCATACGTACCACAGCCATAGCAACGATAAGGAAAGATCCCATCTAGGAGAAGACGAGTGAGCGAGTTCTGGTACAAGGAAGTTATTTCTTGTGGTGACACACGATGGTGTTATTCTTGAGGGTCAGTGTGAAATGTGTGGAATCGGGGTAATCAAGTAAGGTAGTAGCTAAGAGATTCTCTATATGAGTGGAGATATTTTTGCGAACAAGACGAGCACCATCCTTGCGGATGTCAGACTGAGTCAGGATATGACGGGCAACATCTGAGGTGTAGGTCAGATGAATGTTTCTGAGAGCAAGTCGTTTGGTGAGTCTCTTAAGCTCCAGGTCAATGATAGCGAGAAGAGACTTTTCGCTCATAGGCTCAAAGACGATAACATGATCAAGGCGAGCAATGAGTTCGGGGCGGAGTTCTTTGCGGAGTTCACTTAGGACGGCGTGACGCTTGGTTTCAAAATCATGATCAGTAGTAAGAGAGTCGGGGGTATCTTCAAGGAAACCAAAGTGCTTATCTTTACTAAATATAGTGGTACCGATATTGGAGGTCAGGATGATGAGGCAGTGACGAAAATTAACCTTTCGCCCTTCGGCATCGGTCAAAAACCCTTCGTCAAGGATCTGGAGTAGGAGATTGAAAACATCTGGATGAGCCTTTTCAATTTCATCAAACAACACCACCGAGAATGGTCTTTTGCGAACCTGTTCAGTCAGCTTACCACCCTCGCCGTAGCCAACATACCCAGCGGGGGCTCCGAGAATTTGAGCAGTACTGTGACGCTCCATGAATTCACTCATATCGAGTCGAATCAGAGCTTTTTCATCACCGAAGAACTCACGAGCGATAATCTTGGCGGTGAGGGTTTTACCAACACCGGTTGGACCAAGAAAAAGGAGTGAGCCGAGCGGACGGTCAGTGTGCTCAAGTTCAGCAAGGGAGCGGGTAAATATCTGATCAAGAACAGTAAGTGCGCTCTTCTGGCCAATAATTTCTTGACGGAGAGATCTTCTTAAGTGATTGAGGCGAACTTTTGGACGAGGGTTACTGAGTTTATGGAGGGGTATACCAGCAATACGAGAGACTGTTTCAAGAACATGCTTTCTTTGTAGAAGAGGAAGAGGGTTGGTGTTGGCCTGTGCACTATTATGCAGACGACTCAGGCTTTTGGTGAGTTTGGTGATACGTTGGTCCCATACCAGTGCTTCGTCATACGCGCTGTTTTCTACGAGAGAGGCTTTGATATTTCGTGCCTCTTCGAGTTGTTGGGTGAGGAGAGATTTTTTGCGAGCTTGCGCACTCTCTCTTCCTTTTTGCTCTACCAAGGTAGAAGCCTCATCGAGTACATCAAAGGCCTTGTCTGGTAGAAAACGGTCAGCGATGTATCGTACAGAAAGGCTGACTATTTCTGGCAAGAGTGCATCAGGTATCTGTACCTGATGATGTTGTTCGTAGGCAGTCTTCGCATTCTGAAGCATAGTGAGAGCAAGCTCTGGCGAAGGCTCAGCAACGCGGAGTACTTGGAAGCGTCGCTCGAGAGCAGCATCTTTTTCGATATGGCGTTTGAATTCTGTTTCGGTAGTAGCGCCAATGCACTGAATCTCTCCTCGAGCGAGACTTGGCTTCAAAATATTAGCCGCATCAAGTCCGCCGCTTGTATTGCCAGCTCCGACCAGTGTGTGGATTTCGTCGATAAAGAGGATAACATCTTTGGACTCAGTCGCTTCACGAATGACTTCTTTGAAGCGAGCTTCGAATTCTCCGCGGAAGTTAGTCCCAGCAACTAGGAGAGCAAGATCAAGAGCGTAGACTTTTTTACCAATGAGCTGTCGTGGCACTTGACCAGATTGTATTTTTTGGGCGAGAGCACTAACGAGTGCGGTTTTGCCGACACCTGGATCACCAAGAAGAAGAGGGTTACTTTTTTGTTTACGAGCGAGTATTTGGGTCAATCTCGTTACCTCTTCTTCTCTACCAGAGAGAATATGTTCAGCAGTATGCTTTGGGTGAGTGAGATTGATAGCATATTGGTTGAGAGTAGGGTGACTTCCGCTATCTGTAGAGCGTGTCTTGGTAAAAAAAGCATCACTTTTCGGCTCTTGCATGTCGAAGAGTTTAGAAAAATCTGGCATCTTCTCAAAACCAAGATGTGTTGCGAGGGTAGCCTCTATTTTCTTTTCGTCTATCTCTAGCTCGAGAAAAATATCATCGAGTGAAACATCATCAGTCTCAAGGAGGGCATAGACAAAGTGTTCGGTGCCGACGTAGGGTGACTGAAATTGGCTAGCAATGTTGAAAGCTTTATTGATGACATTTTTGGTGTTTTCACCGAGAGTAATGAGGGGAATATTCTGGGGAGTAGGTTGAGAGGGTGAGAAAACTCTGTTTTTCAAACACGCACGAGAAAGACGCTCTCGGTCAAATCCCATGCTCTGGAGGAGATTGTTTCCCAGGCTGCCGTTCTCCAAAAAAATAGCAAGCAAGAGGTGCTCTGGTTTTACCTCAGAGCTTTTAGTAAATGCCGCGAGAGAGCGTGATTCTTGGAGAGAATGACGCGCATGAAAAGTGAGTTTATGAGTGAAAAGTGTTTCTTTCATATGTATATACAGAATACCCTAGTTTATTTTTATTTCAGGCATCTGTCAATGGGAATATATTGTTAGAAAAACTTTTGAGGTTTTCTGGTTTGTGGTATGATAGCAGAAGGAAAGAAGGGTGCGGAACGCTTGTTCTGTCGTGCTATCCCGTTAGCCTCAAAATTCAGTAAAAACAAAAAAATGTTTGGCTTTGGTCAATCTACATATTTAGGAATTGATTTTGGTACTTCATCTATCAAGGCGATTGAGCTTCGTGAAAAAGGAGGAATTATTGAGTTGGTCAACTTCGCTCAAGTTGATCTTACTGGTATTCAGGGTAAGGGAGTGGGGCCAGGCGAAAACTACGATGCAGTTTTAGTTCAGTATCTAAAGGCACTCCTCCAGAGAATGAATCCAGGTACAACAGAGGCATATCTGGCTATGCCAGCATTCATCGGCCTTATTTCACTTGTTGACTTCCCTGAGATGGAAGAAAATGAGCTTCAAGAAGCCGTACAGTATGAAGCCAAGCGCTTCATCCCTGCTTCTATGGAAGATATTGCCTTGAGTTGGGATATTATTGGTACATCGGTTAGTTCAACTGATGGGAGTGTCCGTCAAGAAGTCTTGGTAGTAGCCGCTCTCAAGGACGAGGTGATGCGTTATCAGAAATACGCCGAGAAAAGCGGTCTAGAGATGAAGTTTCTCGAACTAGAGACCTTCTCACTCGCTCGAGCAGCAGCAGGAAATCAACAAGAACTAAGCCTTCTTATTGATATTGGTTCACGAGCCACGAATCTTCTTCTGATGGAACAAGGTATTGTGCGGGTCAGTAGGAATCTCAATATCGGTGGTCAGGATCTCACTCGGACATTGATGGAAACTCTTGATATTACTTTGGAACGAGCAGAGGTGCTCAAGAGAAGTGGTAAGGACTTTTTGAATGAGCCAGAAGCGAAGATTATTTTTTCTGCTTTGGAGATTATCATAGAAGAAGGTAGTCGTATGATTGCCTCGCATGCTGAGAAGTACCCAGAACATATTTGTCGAGAGATTATTCTTTCTGGTGGATCAGCAGCATTGACTGGTTTGAGTCAGTATTTTGAGAAAGCCTTTGGTAGACCGACCCGGAAAGCAAATCCGTGGGGCAGAATTCAGTACGATGCTAAGTACAAACAGGATATTGAAGAGCTAGGAACATCTTTCTCGGTAGCTATCGGACTTGCTTTGGCAGGTATTGATGGAACACAGAAAGTGGTTACCCCAAAGAAAAAAAGTAGTTTAGTGACAATGCTTAATAAAAAAATATAAATTTTTTCTATATATAACATATGGCTGGTATTAATCTTTCTCAAGGCATACCTGAGACAAGTCGTGTCAAAAGAAGTATGAGTATTGATACAGGGTTTGTTTTTAGTATCATACTGATTTTGGTGGTGCTTGGAGTGTGGGGGGGTATCTACTATTTTCTTCGTCAGACGAATAGTCAGATAGCTGCTCTTGATCAGCAGGTAGCTGATTCGGATAGTGTTTTACGTGGAGAGAAAGTAGATCGAGTGGCTGCTTTTGACTTTAAAAGACAAAACCTTGAGCAAGGCTTTGAAAGTCATCTGGACATCGCTAAGAATCTGAGTGATCTAGAAAGTCTGATTGTGCCAGATGTACGTTTGACGAAGTATGAGTACGACCATAGTACAGGAGCTTCTACTATAGAGGGTGTAACCAGCGACTACAAGTATCTTGCTCAAGAACTTATTAGTCTGAAAAAACAATCTCAATTCACAGACGTACGTGTTACTGCTTTATCAAATACTGAATCAGGAGGTATTAGTTTCACATTGAAGTCAGAAGGTCAATCACAGTCTCAATAACATCAATAATCTTGGCGTATGCAAATAAAAATACTTATCGTCCCGGCACTCATCATCCTTTCCTTTATTCTGGGGATAGGTTTTATCAAGCCGGATTATGATACCTTGATGCAAAAAAGAGCAGAGCTTGCTCAGAAGCAATCTCAGGTCAGCATGATTGAAACCACCAAAGAAAATATAGCTACTCTTGATCGTCAATTGACCGAAAAAAGTGACTTAGAGGGTTTTGTGAGCCGTTACTATCCAGAAACTCTTGATCAAGAGCGCATCATAGATAGTTTCAACTTTATGGCTACACAGTCCGGATTAATTATCAGTTCGATGGAAATGAAAGAAATCATCAAGCCAGACAAAGAAGAGGGTTTAGGTGTGGGAGGTCCCCTTACTTCTGTTCCGGGTGATGGTACAGGTCAAGTCAGTGGTCCACCGGTTGATCCCGCAGCTGCTCTAGCAGCAACAACACCAATATTTAAGACTCCTAAGCCAGTTTTGTATGTAGCAAGAGTTCAGGTTAAAGGAAGTTATGAGAATATTAAGAATTTTATGGACCGGTTGGCTCACATGGATAGAGCTAATAACCTGGTACTGGTCTCGATCGCTGATAATAAGCAGCAGACCGATGGAGAGACGAGTGATCAGACGCAATTAGTAGGCACTTTTGAGGCTCAGTTTGGCTATCTTAAATTGACGAATGGAGAAAGTGCTTTAAGTATGCCTATTTTTTCACAATCATCGCTGCCCGTTACTCAATTAGAGCAGGTGAAAGAGTGGGCTACTTCTGCGGTTCCAGCATTGACAGTATCTCAATCTGGCAAAGCTAATCCGTTTCAGTAATACGTCGTGTGGCAGAAGCGAAGACCAAAAAAACAGCAACAGAAAGTGATGGTAAAATCACTTTTACAAAACCAACAGAAGCAGAATTGAAGGCTCTCGCAGATAAATTAGGAGTGCCACTTTTGAATACTCTTCCTCATGACTTCGATAAAGAAATCTTGAAAGATATATCCCAAGAGGCTTCGAAGAAATATGGGATTATACCTTACAAGAAAGCAGACGGACTTCTGTATGTTGCTATGCTTGATCCGGAGAACTTCGAGTCTCTGAATGTTTTACGTTTCTTGGCAGAGAAAGAAAAAATAGGCATAGAGGTAGCTCTCGCTGACCCAGACATATTTGCCGAACTTTCCAAGGGGTATAGCGGCGCAGACGTTGCTCTTTCGGAAGCTATTGTCTCTCTTAAAAAAGATGAACAATCTCTTGAAGAAAAAAACAAAGCCCGAACAGCAAAAGATGTGACGGTTTACCAAGATGCTCCTATTGCAAAATTGGTAGAAGTGATTGTAGAACACGCTTTGGATAATCGAGCCAGTGACATCCACATAGAACCGATAGAGAGTAATTATAGGGTACGCTTTCGGGTTGATGGTATTCTACGAGCTGATCTCTTGTTTCCACTTGAAGTTGGGCGGGCTGTTATTTCGCGTATCAAAATTCTGGCTAATCTCAAAATTGATGAAAAAAGAAAGCCTCAGGATGGACGTATTCGTTTCGAACCAGAGAAAGGTGACTATGTAGATTTACGTGTGTCTAGTTTGCCAGTAATGGAAGGTGAAAAAATAGTCATGCGTGTTTTGGATAAGAGTGCAAATGTTGCTAACCTTGATAATCTTGGTTTGCATGGTCGAGCAAGAGAAATTCTTGAGAAAAAGATTCGTGAACCATTTGGCATTATCTTGATTACCGGTCCGACCGGATCAGGAAAGTCGACTTCTTTGTACGCTTTTTTACAAATCTTGAACCAAGAAGAGCGCAATATTATTACTCTTGAAGATCCAGTCGAGTATTTTCTCGAAGGGATTAATCAAAGTCAGATCAAGCCAGAGATCGGTTACACGTTTGCTTCAGGGCTACGCTCTATTCTTCGTCAGGATCCGAATGTTATCATGGTCGGAGAGATTCGTGATGGAGAGACAGCAGAGCTTTCAATTCACGCAGCTCTTACGGGGCACTTAGTCCTCTCTACGCTGCACACCAATGATTCTATCGGATCAATACCGCGTCTTATTGATATGGGGATAGAGCCTTTCCTGCTTGCCTCATCGCTTCAGGCAGTGGCAGCACAGCGTCTGGTACGACGTATTTGTGAAAACTGTAAGCAGGAAGAGATTATAACAGCAGCGCAGAAAAAAATAGTAGAAGATATTTTTCAGAGCATTCCAGAAAAAGAAGTGAGAGCCTTCAAGCTTAAGTCAGATCAAAAAATCGTTTTGTATAAAGGTAAAGGGTGTGACAAGTGTGGCAAAAGTGGTTACAAAGGACGAGTAGCTATCTATGAGGTGTTGGAT
>JAYRRF010000001.1:0-23417 GCA_041910335.1 Candidatus Moraniibacteriota bacterium | reverse complement strand
GTCTATGCACGATTTGCTATCAACTACTGAAGAACAAGAAGAAAAAGGAGCGACGTTTTTGGAAAATGCTTTTATCAAGAATTTTCTGATTAGCTCTGCCGTTCTCTTATTGGCTGGGTGGGGAGCGCTTAGTTACTTCATCCGACCAAGAGAGACGCCTATCATTCTTCACTACAATGTGTACTTTGGAGTGGACTTACTGGGTGCCTGGTGGCAAGCCTATCTTCTTCAAGGCGTAGCGACGCTTCTTTTTCTCGCACATGTCGCTCTAGGATACTCGTTCTATCAGCGGAAAGACCGTTTTTCTGCGTATATTCTCTTGCTCGGGACCAACTTCATTCTTTTTGGAGTGATGATAGTGAGTGCGAGTATTGCCTTTATCAACTACTGAAATGCAACTGTACGGAATTCCTTTTCTTGTCGCTCTGGCACTTTCTTTGGGGATAGGTCTACTCTTGTTACTCATGCCGCTTTTTCAGAAACGTGTGTGGCGTGAGAGTGAGAGGCATGCCGAAAAAGCTCATATCTCTCGTCTTGGTGGGGTGGCTATCATCACCGCCTTTGTCATTGTAGTACTCTTTCATCCATACCTGGTCCTTTCAAAGTCTATTGTTGGTCTGATCGCCGGAAGTATCCTCATCCTTCTTTTTGGTTTGTGGGATGACTTTCGGTCGCAGGATTGGCGAGTGCAGTTAGCATTTCAGGTGGTGCTCGGGTTGTTGATGGTCATTTTTGGTATTCGTATCCTTTCTCTTAATATCCCTTTTCACGAGACGGTGTTCTTCACTGAGCAAGCCTGGTTCATACCGAGTGTCTTCATCTCGATTGTCTGGTTTCTCTTGGTGATGAATGCGATGAATTGGCTCGATGGTCTTGATGGGCTCGCTGGTGGACTGAGCATCCTCTCTCTTCTTACCGTGACCTTGATAGCCTTGCGTCCAGAGGTCAATCAGCCGCCAGTAGCTATCCTCGCCCTAGTCGGAGTAGGGGCAACGCTCGGATTTCTCTTTTTCAACTTCTACCCAGCGCGTATCCTTCTGGGGACGACTGGCTCACTCTTTCTTGGGTTTCTCATTGCCTTACTTGCTCTTATCTCTGGTACGAAGATAGCGACTGCTCTGATGGTACTCTCTCTTCCGATTGCCGATGCTCTCTTTGTCATCATTGATCGTCTCCGTCATCATCGATCACTTTTTCAGCCTGATCAGAGCCATCTGCACTACCGTCTGAGAGACCTCGGTTGGTCAGAAAAACACATCGCTTGGTTCTTCTATGGAGTGACGAGTATCATCGCACTCCTCGCTCTCTCGACGACGCTCATGAGTAAGTTCATCGCTCTCATTCTCATCCTTCTCCTCGTCTTCTCCATTCTTATTTTTGTGGCATGGAAAACAGAACAACGAAAAACTCTCGTATCAGAAGCCGAATAGTTATTCTTTGCCTTCTCATAGTCGGTGCAGGGTGTCTTTGGTATGCCCATGTCCTTACCAATCGTGATCAAGGAGGTCATGAGCGTTACCGTATCGGGAGCGATTGGTATGTGCTAGAGACAGTCGCGACGGAAGAAACTCGAACGAAGGGTCTTGGCGGAAGAGAAGATCTCTGCTCTCACTGTGGAATGTTGTTTCTTTTCGAGACACCAGGGCGGTATGGGTTTTGGATGAAAGATATGCGTTTTGATATCGATATCCTTTGGGTCAACCAGGGACAGGTGGTTTACAAGGTAAGTAAGGCTTCTTTCCAGAATCAGACGACCACCTATACTCCTCCTGTGGAAGCTGATAGTGTCATCGAGGTGCTGCCTGACTCAGGTATCGAGGTGGGGGATAAGGTAGAGCGTGAGTAGAAGAGATACCTGAGGAGAACAGAAAACGACAAAACCCCGCGTTGCGGGGTTTTTCGATAGAAAGAACAGAGAGTTTGCTTAGCGGTAGGCACTCACTTTGTGTGAGAACTGCTTCAAGTGATTGAGTTGGTACTCGTTGAGATTCTTTGAGCTTTCGATAGCAGTCTTGATTTCGGCTTTAGAGAATTCTACAGAGTGACCAGGTTGGATCCACTTTTGGGCAGCGTGCTTACGGAGATAGTCTTCGATGTAGACTTTGTGTTCTCCACTGAGGCTAGAATCAGGATTCTTCTCGAGGTAGTGAGCGAGAGCTCGACGTGCGAGATGAGTTGTACCGTCGCCCTTGGCTGCTTTTTCGATAAATGCAGTCTCGGTTTCTTGGCTAAGTTCTTGGGTGACTACCACCTTATCTTCATTAGCCGCCTTGTCCATCATTTTGTCAGTAGCAGTACCAGCGTCTTCGGTAGCAGTAGCATCATCAGTCGCAGGAGCTTCTTCACCCTTGGTGTCGAGAAGAGCTGCAATGTCTTCGTTTTCGCTCGCGATTTCTGCACGTTGTGAGTATGAGTAAATACCAAGTGCAATAGCGGCAACGATAAAGACACTGACGATGATACGGAGGTTTTCCTGAATCCATGCTCCAGCTGGAGACACTTCTTCGTGATCGTGATCGTTCATGAGATACACCTCTCTTTCTAGATTGAGGACTGATTGGTATCAGTCCAGGTTATTTAGTTTTGAAAGTGCCGCTTGCGTTGAAGCGATAGAGAGACCAGAATGGTCTTCCCATCAACCCCTTCTACTATCAATCGTACGTTTTTTCCTTTATTTACGCAATCGCGACAAAAAAGCCTTTTTGTGGCGTAGTAGAAAGGAGTGTGCGCATTTGGATTGACAAAACAGAAAAATAGGAGTATAACATAAAGTCAAAGATACAATACGTATTATCTAAGACAAAGTACATCTACATTTCACAAGGGAAAGTAATAATGGCCGATCAAGACAAGCCGATAGATGACCGTCTCTCCACCTGGGAGGTAGTAGCCGTCTTCGTCTGGAGATGGATTTTTCTTCCCGTCCTTATCGGAATCTGCGTCTATGCTCCGCTTATGAAGAATGCGGGCATCATCCATTAGAAGAGGAGGTGAAACAAAAGGTGAAGAGGCGTACGACTGCAATGCAGAGACGGCGCCTTTTTTGATTTCTGCATATTATAGTGGAGTATGTTTTTATCTCAAATATATTTTAAGATTTTTTTTGAGCATCTCATCATCACTCAAAGAAATTAAGAAAGAGGTTTGCAAGACAAAAAAGCTCGGTCTTTCTTTAGAAAGTTTTTTGGATTGGAAGAAAGAAAAATCGCTGGAGTTTTTCTTGTCTCTTTTGTATTTACTTTGAGTTGGCCAAAGTATTCTTCTTTTTTATTTTATTTTACTTTTTATCTATTGACACTATTTTGTTTTTTACTATTTTTTTTCAAAAAATAATGTATAATAAATGTACAGAGAAAATTTTCTCCGTCACATACAAATAAAAATAAATTTGTAGTGTAATACTAAATTCACTCTCGATACTCTTACATGAACCATGAAGAATATCGCGAGTTACTGGAAGGAGGTGAACACTATGGCAGCAGCAAAAAAGAAGACCGCCAAGAAAGTAACCAAAAAGAAGGTTGCTAAAAAGGCAGTAAAGAAGGCCGTAAAAAAGACTGTGAAAAAGGTAACCAAAAAGGTTGCTAAAAAGGCAGTAAAGAAGGCAGTAAAGAAGGTAACCAAAAAGAAAGTAGCTAAGAAGCGCAAATAGTTTCTAGCCACTTTGGTTAATCAACAAAAGATCCCCGATACGGGGATTTTTTGTTTGTTCGCTTGTTTTAGAGAGTTCACCTAGTGAAATAGACCTATAGTCTTGGTAGCTAAGAGCTACATTTCACAGGGTAAACTTGATGATACGATCAAGTCCCGCGAGATCTTGGTGAACTGAGAATACACCATTAGGAAAAGTGACCTGTAAGAGTTCACGGAGGAGGGTTGTCTGTGAGCTGTCTATTTCGAGGTAGAGAGAGAAAGTAGTCAGGTGCAGGTGTTTCATTTCTTCAATAAGACGTCGATAATGATCGAGTCCATCAGTGCCACTGACGAGAGCAAGAGCGGGCTCGTAGTCTTTGACGTCAGGCATGGCTTCGTCGTACTGATGTTGTGGGACGTAAGGGAGATTGGCGATGATGACGGGTGATGATGTGAGATATGGGAGAGGAATGTTTTGGAGGAGGTCGCTTTGCAAAAAATCCACGTTGCTGATAGCAAGACTTTCTTGATTGTGTCTCGCGACACGTAAAGCATCGAGAGAAACATCGACACCGGTGAAGCGATGAAGAGGGGAGAGTTCTTGTACGAGGGTGAGGATGATAGCGCCACTTCCGGTACCGATATCGATGAAGTGGAGTGGGTGTTCTTGGTGCAGAGTGTCTTTGAGGATGAGTTCTACCAAGAGCTCAGTCTCTGGTCTTGGGATAAGCACGTGCGAATCGACGAAGAAAGTTCGTCCGTAGAATTCTTTGGCGTGTATCAAGTAGGCGACTGGCTCATGGTGACGTCTGCGCTCCAGAAGAGCCTCTAGGTAAGAGAGTTCTTCATCTGTGAGTACATACTCATCATGTGCAAAGAGGAAGCTCTTGGGCTTTTGGAGGACGAATGAGAGCAGAACAAAAAAATCATCAAGCGAGACGAGAGAATCCTTGATTATTGATTGTTTGAGGTTGAGAATAGTCATGGCGGTTAGTTGCCAGCTTGCTTCTCGAGTTTGCGACGGATGTCTTCATTTTCGAGAGCAGCGAGGATATGACCGAAGTTGCCACGGAGGATGTCTTCGAGGTTGCTCCAGGACTCTTTGATGCGATGGTCAGTGACTCTGTCTTGGGGGTAATTGTAGGTACGAATCTTTTCGCTTCTATCACCGGTACCGATTTGGCTTCGGCGAGCATCGCCGACTTCTTTGTTCTGACGGTCTACTTCTTGTTGGAAGAGTCGTGAACGGAGGACTTTCATGGCGCGCTCACGGTTTTTGATTTGAGACTTTTCATCCTGACAGCTGACGACGAGTCCAGTAGGAAGGTGAGTGATACGGACGGCGCTGTAAGTCGTGTTGACTGACTGTCCACCAGGGCCAGATGAGCAGAAGGTATCGATACGAAGGTCATTCGGGTTGATGGTGATTTCGACGTCTTCTACTTGCGGAAGGGCAGCGACGGTAGCGGTAGAAGTATGGATACGGCCCGCTTTTTCTGTTTCTGGGACACGTTGAACACGGTGTACACCAGACTCATACTTCATGTGCTGATACACAGAGGTCTCGCTGTGGCCACGGTTAATCTCGAAGACAACTTCCTTGAAACCACCCACAGCGGTGAGGCTAGAGTGGAGGAGTTCGACTTTCCAGCCGATGCTACTCGCGTAGTTGGTGTACATTTTGTAGAGCTCGGTCGCAAAAAGACTAGATTCATCACCACCAGCACCAGCGCGGATTTCGACGATGATATCTTTGCTATCATAAGGGTCTTTCGGAAGGAGAAGGCGTTTGAGTTCTTCTTCGAGAGTTTCTTTCTCGGCTGCATGAGAGAGGTTTTCTTCGAGGGCGAGAGCTTTGAAATCCTCATCTGAAGTATCATCGTTTAATATGAGGGCGTTCTCTTGCATACTGCGCTCAAGAAAACGAAAACGTTCTACTCGATTCATGATCGTGTCGAGCTCTGTTTTCTTTCTTCCGAGTTCAGCCATTTTCTTGGGATCCTGGACAATGAGAGGATCTTCGAGAGCCTTGGTGACGTCCTGGTGTTCCTTTTCAATGTCGCTTAAAAAGTCATGCATAGGGGATAGTAATTGATACGTTTAGTGTAGCAGAAAAAGTCTAAAGAAAAACCGACCCGTAAGGGTCGGAGGGTGTTTCTGGGAGTGAGACATATCAGGTATAAGCGAAGCCTCCACATCCAAAAACACCAGGCGGGAAGCTATTTGTCAGCCTTCTTGGTAGATTCCTTCTTAGGAGCTTTGGCTTTCTTGGCAGCTTGGAGCTTCTTGGCGTCTAGAGCCTTCTCAGTGAGACGCTTGAAGCGGTCAACACGACCACCAGCATCGATGAATTTCTTCTTACCAGTGTAAAAAGGGTGGCAGCTAGAGCAGATTTCAGTGTTCATCTTCTCGACAGTAGAGCCAGTCGTAGTCACAGCACCACAAACACAAGTGATAGTGGCTTCTTTGTAGTAAGTTGGGTGGATTCCTTGTTTCATAAAAATTGAGAGAAATGTACCTCAGAGTGTAACACGAGTTGTAAAAACTGGCAAGTGTCTCTTGGGAAAGGAGGTTCTCTTGCCAAAAGGGGCTTTTCTTGGTACACTGTTTTCCGTATTTCGCTTTGTCCTTCTCTGGGACAATGAGCTAGAAATCAAACATATTTTTTGCTGGGAGCTTTTCCTGACATAAGACTTCTTATGTTTTAGCTCGTAGACCCAAAAAATAGGTGGTGTAATTCACAATAAGGAAATTCATATGAATAATGAAGAACCAACACAGGGCGCTGCTCCTGTTCAAAACGCAGCTGTAGAGGCTAAAGTGAACTACTTTAGCGGTTTTGACTTTAACGCACATGAGTTGACTCTCGAAGGTCTCCTCAAGGCAGGTGTACACTTCGGTCACCTCAAGAGTCGTCGTCATCCAATGATGGATCAGTATATTTTTACGACTCGTAAGAATATCAACATCCTCGACCTTGCCCAGACAGAAGAACGTTTGACGAAAGCAGGTGAGATTCTTTCAGCGGTGGTGAAGAGTGGTAAGCCAGTCTTGTTTGTCGGTATGAAGAAACAGACGCATGACACTATCCTTTCTATTGCTGAGGCAGTAGAAGAGTCTTTCGTCATTGATCGCTGGCTCGGAGGAACCCTAACCAACTGGGCTCAGATCCGTGGTCGCGCGAAGTATCTGAAAGAAATGCTAGTGAGCCAAGCTGCTGGTGAATTCAAGAAGTACACGAAGTTCGAGCAGGCAAAGAAAAACGAAGAAATCGAACGTCTCGTGAAGAAAGTCGGAGGTATTCAGGAGATGACTGAGATGCCAGGTGTCATCGTCATCGCTGACGTCAAAGAGGCTGACTTGGTTATTCATGAAGCCCGCAAGATGAATATCCCACTTATTGGTATCGTCGATACGAATACCAACCCAAGTCAGATTGACTATCCAATTCCTGGTAACGATGACGCTGTTTCATCTCTTCGTTACATCTTTGGCTACCTCGGCAAAGTCGTATTGGCTGCCAAGAAGGCTCGCAAAGAAGGAAAAGCTGCTTAGTCAGCTATCATTGTAATTTCTCACTAAAATAAAAGAGTATGAGTCAAATGGAACTTATCAAGGCTCTTCGAGAGCAAACAGGTGCTGGTATTGTCGATGTCAAAAAAGCTATTGATGAAGCCAACGGTGATCGCGACAAAGCACTTGAGATTCTTCACAAGCGTGGACAGGACAAGGCCGCGAAGAAGAGTGATCGTGACACACACGAAGGTATTGTCATTTCTTACGTTCACTCTAATAAGATTGGTGCCATGATCAAGCTGTACTGTGAGACTGACTTCGTCGCTCGTAATGAAGAATTTGTCGAGCTTGGTCATGATATCGCTATGCATGTGAGCGCTCTTGCTCCACGCTACGTTCGTCCTGAGGACATGCCGGTAGAAGAACTTGAGAAAGAAAAGGCTCTCTGGAAAGAAGATCTCCTCAAAGAAGGTAAGCCAGAGAATATGATTGATCAGATTATTGCTGGTAAAGAGGAGAAGTTCCGTAAAGAGCAGTCACTTTTGGGCCAGGCGTTTGTCAAAGATCCAAGTAAGACAGTTGGAGATCTCTTGACCGAGAAAATCCACAAAATCGGTGAAAACATCCAAGTTGGCGCTTTTGTGCGCTACGAAATGTAGTAGTGTACAATAGTAGAAGAAGTCCGCACAATCCATACACCCACTTCCATGCTTTATCTCATTATCCCGCCTATCATCATAGTCATCACGCTCGTCCTTTTGCTTTGGTATCTTTCAAAGAAGGCAAATGATCCGGTTGTGAATGAACGAGTCATGGAGATGGAAGGTGCCCATAAGAAGAAGCATTTCCAGGGTGTACGCGAGTGGCAACTGCGCTTTCTTGAGAAGTTTGCTCAGCGTTCGAAGAACAATTCTCTCCGTATGCATAATGCTTTGCATAACTGGCTCCAGTCTATCCGAGCGAGTCGCCAAGAAGTACAGAAGGAGAAGAAACTTATCGAAGAATACCAAGAACAAGAGCAAGTCGAAGAAGAAAGAATAGTATATAGAGAAGAGCCTGTTGCTGAGAGACCACTTGTCACAGAAGAAGCGGTCATGCCGGCTAAAACAGAGACTCGCCATGAAGGGTTTGGTATCCCACTGATGCGTCGCAAGCAGCGTGGTGATGAAGAAGAGAAGAAATCTTCAGTACCGAAGATTGTCCCAGCTCGTACCGAAGAAGAGCGTCCTATGGTAAGCACCAAGGCAACGCTGCCAGAAACCAAGAGACAAGCTGGTAAAGTACCCGAAGAAGACCTCATCTCTCGTATTGCTACCAATCCAAAGGATTTCGAAGCCTACGAAGCGCTCGGTGACTTCTATATGGACAATGGGAATATCAAAGACGCCAAAGAATGCTATCGTCAGGTACTCAAACTGAGTCCGGTCCAGAGAATGGTCAAAATCAAAATTCGTCGTTTGGAGAAAATACTCAGTCAAAAAGGAAATTAATAAAGAGGACTTGCCTAGTAAGATAATTACCGGTATCCTAGGTAGGTACTTTTTCAGCCATCTAACACTCACCCACCAAAGGCGGGCAGGGTTGGTAGATTTACCCGCCTCTGGCGGGGCAACGGTTTCATCTACCCCGTATCAAAATGTAGACTTGCCATCTTAGCTCAGTTGGTAGAGCAACGGTTTTGTAAACCGTGGGTCGTCGGTTCGAGCCCGACAGATGGCTCAGAAATTTTTACAATTTCTTAAATGGGTCGGTGGTAGAGCGGTCAATTACAACAGACTGTAAATCTGTCGCCTTATGGCTACGAAGGTTCGAATCCTTCCCGGCCCACTAATAAAATATCCTGCATCCGTACACGAGTGCAGGATACTTTTATTTATGGGAAGGTAGGGAGAAAGTCAACTACTTGGCTTTCGTAAGAATGAGAACGTCGGAGTGATGCTGAACGAGTACGTGAGGCCACGAGGCGGTGCCCAGCCCGAGGAAGTGTGACGATACGACGAGAAGCGAGGGCGAATCCTTCCCGGCCCATACAATAAAATTACTGCTTGCAGGAGGAGTGTTTTTTCTATAGTCTGAACTAATAGGATAGTAAATTAAAGATTTGTATTATGAAACAATTGCCAGCAGAGAAAATCTATCTAGCACATTCTTCTATTGCGAATGCTGGGAGAGGAATGTTTGCTTTGGATCATATAAAAGAGGGAGAGTTGATAGAAAGATGTCCGATTATCTATCTTACAGAGCAAGATTACCCGCTCGCCAAGCAGACCACGTTACTTAACTATTACTTCCTCAATGAGCCTGAGAATAGAGCAGCAATCGCGCTTGGTTTTGGGTCTCTCTATAATCACTCATACGAACCTAATGCTACGTATAAGAAGTGTTTGGAGGATGGGTTTATCGATTTTATTGCTTTGAAAGACATCAAAGTTGACGAAGAGATAACAGTGAACTATAACTATGGCAATCCAGATGATAAAAAAGATCTTTGGATTAAAGAAATACCAGCACATGACTCAGGAGAATAGTTGGCAAAAAGAACTAGAGATAGCTAAAAGTATTGCTTATGAAGCTGGCATCATCATGCGCCAGTATTTTGATGGCGACCAAGAAGGGGAGTGGAAGGCTGATGGAACACCAGTTACTATAGCTGATAAAACTATCAATCGGCTCGTGATTGAGCGACTCGCGGAAGCTTTTCCAGAGGATGGTGTTGTCGGAGAAGAGGAAAGTACGGCAGAGTATGGTATGGGACGACGTTGGCTTTGTGATCCTATTGATGGTACTAAGGCATACACCTGGGGAATAGCGACAGCTATGTTCTCTCTTGCACTCGTGATAGATGGCATACCAATGGTAGGTGTAGCCTATAATCCTTTTCTTGATCATCTTTATTTTGCGACACAGGGTGGAGGAGCATACCGTAACGATGAACATATTCATGTTTCATCACTATCTCTCAAAGAAGGGATTATAGCGGTGACAAGTAATTTAGCTAAGGTTGTAGAAGGTAATGTGCTTATCAATAACCTTGTGGAACAGGGTGCTCGTACAGCCTCTTTCAGCGGAGCTGTTTGTAAGAGTGTTTTGGTAGCCAGTGGGCGTTTTGTGGGTTATGCCGAAGATATGGTGGGACCATATGATATGGCAGCTGCACACGTCATTCTCGAAGAAGCAGGAGGAAAACTGACTGACATGCAGGGTGAGAAATTGACTTACGACAAGTCTTTTCAGGGAGCTATTGTGTCTAATGGAGTGGTCCATGATGAACTGGTGCATCTTGCTAGTGATGCATCTAAGTAAAGTCTTTCTATACAAAGAAATAAGTAGTATACTAATAAGGTATTACTATATCTCTTGTCTATGTCGGGGTTCACAAAATCAGATTTGGTAAATCTGTATTGTCAGAAGAGGTTATCAATGCAAGAAATTGCTGAGAGATTTGGATGTTCATCTAATAAGGTGGCTTATTGGATGGCTCGATATAGTATACCGCGTCGATCTATATCCGATGCCGTTTACCAAAAAGCTAATAGTCAGGGAGATCCCTTCACTTTTATCTTGCCAAAAACAAAAGATGAAGCAATTCTGTTCGGTTTGGGTATAGGTCTGTTTTGGGGAGAAGGAACCAAAGCAAGTAAAACATCTGTGCGTTTAGGGAATACAGACCCTTACCTCATAGAAAAGTTTGTATTTTTCTTGGAAACATTCTTCTCCATTAAAAGAGAATCACTTAAATTTGGGCTACAAATTTTTTCTGATTTATCAGAAGTGGCAGCGCTTAAGTTTTGGACTGAACGGCTCGGAGTTCAGAAAACACAGTTTTACAAAACCATCATCACTCCATATCGGTCTATAGGGAACTATCGGAAAAAGTCTGAATGGGGTGTCGTGACGATATACTTCAATAATGTAAAAATGCGCAATATTCTCATTGACTTGATAGAACAGCAGAAAGGTGGTAGTCTGGTTGTACCGAAAAAGCCGTTGTAGCTCAGTCGGTAGAGCGCATCCATGGTAAATCACATATTTCATTTGCCCACTACGCGAGTAATTGTGTAGCGAATCCCGAATTACGGTTAATAGCTCGGCAGAGCCAAGACCGTGGCGTTTTAGTAATAAGACGCCCGAACGACTGACAAGGGTCTCCTTCTGGGAGAAAGATACAGTCTAGCCCTTTCGTATAATGCTGTTTCAAAGGAAAGGTATAAGTGAAGGATGAGGTCACCAGTTCAATCCTGGTCAACGGCTCAAAAGGATTGAACCCGAAAGGGGTCGGGAAAACAGGTGTTTTCCCGTGGCAGGAGAGCAGTGAGTCTTCGAACGCTGAGAACCGTCGGGTCTCAGAAGCGCTAGCTTGTTCAGTCCTGGTCAACGGCTCAAAGCTTGACGAAAAAGCATTTTTCCCGTAGAATAGGGGAGTTTTAATATCGAATCGAAACAGGAACTGTATGGGACGCATCAAAGATACTATGGCAAAGCTCAAGTGTAGCGAGTGTGGACGTATCACTCACTATACCAAGCGCAACAAAAAGAAGGTGAAAGAAAAGCTTTCTCTTTCAAAATACTGCAGCTTCTGCCGCAAGAACAACGTACACAACGAGAGCAAATAGCAAAACCTTCTGCCTTCGGGCAGATTTTGCTATGATAGTAAAGTTACACACGCGGGCGTCATATAGTGGTAATACAGCGGTCTCCAAAACCGTCAACGTGAGTTCGATTCTTACCGCCCGTGCAAAGAAATATAAATATGGTCCCATCGTCTAGCGGTTAGGACACCAGGTTCTCATCCTGGCAACAGGGGTTCGATTCCCCTTGGGATCACACAAAAGAAAAAGCCTTCTATGTAAATAGAAGGCTTTTTCTTTTTATCTCAACACTGTATCATTGGAGTATAATAGCAAATCTCATGCAGCTGTATCGCTTCAGTCCTATCAAAAGCCGGGAGGAGTTACTCAAAGCCATTGAGTATATTCATTTTACGTCATATCGACTCTGTCGGCAGTCATTTGGACAATATCTTCCTAATGCTGGTAATATCGGCGTCTTCTGTCATTATGATGATGAGTATAAGTATCTGATTGAATTAAGAAAAAAGCTGACGGAAGATTCAGAGAATTTTAATCAGAAATACTTTCGTCTGCATAAGCCGATAGTCATACCAGCTCAAGATGGTGTTCCAGAGACCACATATGAGTTTCTCTATATTCGTAAGCCGGATCCGTACCGCCATCACGTTGGGGATATAGACTTTTATCTTGAAGAAACTGAATATCAAAAAATCAAGCAATCTTTAGAGGCTGGTCAGGTATTACCTGGTGCACGTATCTTTCCTGGGCCACACCTGGATATGATAGAGCTCTATCATCCAGATAGTGACGTACTAGCTTACGTTAGTACTGAGATGATGACTGATTTAGTAAAAACCACGAAAAGTGGAGGATAACCTTATGCCACTTAGTAACGTTGTTGTCTTAGCTAGTCACGGGTCCTTTTTTGTACCAGAAGATTTGCGAAAGCGTCTAGCGATTGATGAACGCTTGTTGAAAAACTTCTCTGATTTTGGAACGAAGTATTTACTGCCAGACTGTGTGCCGGAAGAGCAGCGAGTAGTAGCAGAATTCTCTCGTGCCCTCGGTGATCCCAATAGAGCATTGGATGATACTGATCTTTTTAGAGAGACGGACTTTGGGCAGAGACCTCTTTGGAAGGAACCTCTTACGGATAAAGAAAAAAGTGAATGTATAGAAGAGTTTTACCAGAAGTATCATCACAGGGTAGCAGAAGCTATCAAACGAGCAGAAGAAGTGAATAAGAGGATTCTGGTGGTGGATATACATGATACAGGCAATATGATTCTGGGAAGCAATCCGGGTGAGGATGTGATAAGAGAGTGGAGTATGCCGCCAATCTCACTCGGGGATAGAGAGGGTCGGTCTTGTGACCCGGCTATCACTCAGTTTTTTGCTCGGGCTCTTGGTAAAAACCTTGGACTTGAGGTGAGTCTCAATACTCCATATAAAGGAGGTTATGTCACGGAGAAATATGGCGAGGAGTATAATCAAGCGTTACCTCAAGGAGAGTGCTTTCAACGCAATGTCATTCAACTAGAAATCGGCAGGTACCTATATGTCGATGAAGCTACCCAGACAGTTCTCCCAGAGAAGTGCCAGTGGTTACGAGAGGGTATCGAGAGAGCTCTCGAGGAGACGAGTCAATATCTTATTTCTTGAGAGTTTTGTTTTTAGGCCAAAAAAAGCTAATATAAAGAAGAACTAATGAAGAAAACTATGCACAAGACTCTACGAGAGTATATAAAAGAAGCGAAAGAAAAGGGTATTGCTATCGGGCATTTCAATTTTTCGAGCTTCGATGTAGCCAAGGCTATCGTCGAGGCAGCTAAGGAACTTGATGTGCCAGTCATCCTCGGCCTTTCTGAGGGAGAGCGTGATTTCGTCGGTGTATCTGAGGCAGCTGCTTATGTTCGGGCTCTCAGAGAAGACTTTTATGAGCCAGTATTCCTCAATGCTGACCATACCTATAGCTACGAGCGTGTCGTGGAGGCCGTGGAGGCTGGGTTTGATATGGTCATCTTTGATGATGCTGGTGGTGACTTAGAGAAGAACATTGAGGAAGCGAGACGCTGCAGAGACTTCGTCGCACAGTACAATCGAGAGCATGGTACAGACGTGCTCTTTGAGGCAGAGCTTGGCTATATCGGTCAGTCCTCGAAGATTCTCGAGGCCCTTCCAGAAGGCCTCCAGATGACTACCCCAGAAGATGCGAAGCGTTTCGCAGATGCTGTGGAGCCAGACTTGATTGCGCCTGCTGTAGGGAATGTCCACGGTATGCTCAAAGATGTGCCAGACCCAGAGCTTGATAGTAATCGAGTAGGGGAGATTCTCGCTGCTACTGGCATACCGATGGTCCTTCACGGCGCCTCAGGCAATACGGCGGCAGATATTCAGGCTTGTATCAAGCAGGGTGTCGTCATCGTGCATGTGAATACAGAGATCCGCGCCGCCTACAAAGATTCTCTCAAAGAGCACCTGACGACGAACGAACTTTCACCGTATAAGTATCTTGCCGAAGTAGAGAGTGATGTGAAAGAAGTGGTGAAGGAGAAGATACGAATATTTAGCTTTCTCTCTGAGTAATTTCTATGCTCAGTCCAGATTTTTTTCTTTTTATAGGAATTGCCATTCTTTCTTATGGTATACAAGCTCCACTCCTAGCCTACTTTACGAGAAAGTACAGTAGTTTGATAGTGATTGTCTATCGCAATCTCATGCTAGCTTTTCTCATGTTGCCAGTCTTCTTTTTTGTCACTCGTGAGGATGTCATGTCTATGACCGAGCATATCCCACTTCTTTTGATAGCCGCTTTTTGTGGGGTAGTAGCGCTCAGTCTCAACTTAACTGCTTTTCAGTATCTCCCAGTCGCTATCTCTAATATTTTGCGTCAGGTGAGTGACGTTGTTTTGGCGGTGACTATCGGCTCGATTTTTCTCCAGGAGTATTTGAGTGGTACGCAGCTGACGTTACTCGGGACGATAATCTTTTGTGGGGTCATCTTGGCTATCACACGCTCGCCTCAGGTGAATGTCCTTCTTCCGCGTAAAGGTGTAGGTCTAGCATTGGCTATGTGTGCTGGTTTTGCACATGCGCTCTCATTCTTCTTCTTTAGCAAGCTCGTCCGTGTCACTGACCCTCTTGTTGCAGCCTATTTCTGGGAGGTGTTCATCGGTATTTTTGCTGCGCTGTATCTCATCATCTTACTCAAGCGTCACACTTTTCTCTCACCAGTCAAACTTCCTTTGAAATCGGTGTGGCCTATTAGCTTCGCATCACTCGTTACTATTTCGGGTACATTGGCCTATGGCTACGCAGTGGAACACGGACCTTACGCCCTTGCCTCAGGGCTTATCACAAGCTCTATCATTGTGGTATTGTTCGCTAGTCGAATTTTTCTTAAGGAGAGGATAGCTTTTCGTCAGGTGGCTCTCATGGCTACTATCGTGCTGTGTATGATTATCTTACGAGTGACATCTTAGTCTATGACTACCAAACGACGCATCGTAGTAGATGAAGAGTATCAAAAAAGATACGAATATATCTTGACTGAGCCGGTGGGGAAAAACTTTGACCCTCTCTTTCGTCCAGATCTCACACCCAAGGAGATGCTTCAGCTTGGAGTGTTTGGAGGAGCATACTTCATGAATGTGCCAAAAGAATTTCCAAAAGACTGGTTTCAAGGAGTAGAGTTGTCAGTAACAGGAAAATCAGAGAAGCAGCTCAATCACTTTGGTATCAATGCTAGTCAATCTCGAGAAGTTTGGGAGCAAAAAGGTTGGATACACAAGGATGATCCATTGGGTTGGTTTCTTTGGTACTGTCGCTACTATATGGGACGGAGACACAAAGATGATACTCGCCAAATTAAGCGTTGGGCAGCGTATCGAAGACATCTTTCCCAGGTAGGTCTTAACTGTCACCCTGGAGATATGCACTGCCGGCGTAAACAGCGCCAATCACTTCTTCATTGGGCGTATGATGCGAGAAAAATCTAGTTATTGCCAAATGGCTTGGAAAAGAGTAGGCTGTCATGATGCCCAAAGTGGGTGTCGTGAGCAGTAGCTCATTACCAATTCAACCAAGTTTCGGCGCTGTGTCGGAGCTCTAACTAAGGGAGGCCGACATGGCCAGTAGTTTCATGGAAATAATTGAGGCCCAGTGGGTCCAGGGCAAGCACGTCTGTGTCGGGCTGGACCCTGATCTTCAGGCGTTTCAAAAAGCCTATGGGTCAGCCACACCCGTAAACCTCCGGCTTCATCTGGAGCGCATCATCACGAATACGGCAGGTGTTGTTGCTTGCTACAAGCCCAATATCGCTTTTTTCGAAGCAGATGGTGTGCCAGGTCTCCAGCGGCTCGAAACCATCATGAAGCGTATTAGGAGCGATGCGCCAGGCGTGCCGGTCATCCTCGATGCCAAGCGGGGTGATATCGGCAATACCAATGAGCACTATGCTCGGATGGCGTTCGACTACTTCGGGGCCGATGCTATCACCATTCACCCTTATCTCGGCTGGGAGGCCAACAAGCCGTTCCTCGACCGGGCGGACAAGGGTATCTTCGTGCTTTGCCGGACGTCTAACCCAGGATCAGGCACAGTACAGATGATGTTTTTGGAACCACCGGATGCGTCTTTGGGACTGATGCAGACTGATTCCAATAGGGCAGGGTGTTGGCCTCTCTATCAAGAAATAGCCCGACAATTCGCTGAGCCAGAACAGGTGTGGAATTACAACAAGAACTGCGGGTTGGTGACTGGCGCGACGTATCCTGACGAGATCAGTCAGGTACGTGCAATTGCGCCGGATATCCCGCTCCTCATTCCTGGGGTGGGCAAGCAGGGCGGTGACCTCCGGGCGTCGGTGATGGCGGCGAAGCATCGCTTCATCATCAATTCCTCGAGCGGTATCATCTTCGCTGATGATCCGCTGGCGGAAGCCGAAAAGCTACATGGCGAAATCCAAGCAGCTTTGGCGGAGCTCCAGGCTTGAGGTATTCAATCCGGAAACCTGAAGACCTACGTGACAGGGAGGGCGTAAGCTTTCCTTCGTCACAAACTACAGAAACGTTGGCATCCTGCTAGCGTCAGAATGAAGTGGATAAGAGATAATGATGACACAGAACTGGCTCCCAGGTGGAGCACATCTGATTGCTGAGGGAGATTCTCGGCAGACCTTGATTAACTGCAAGGGACTCTACGAATGCCCAGTCGACCACGAAGGCAATCCATCGGGTCCGATTGTCGGCTATGCCGACAAATACGACCTTGGTGATGGTCAGGAAAAGAACTACGTCGGCCTGGCTTACTACAACTATTCGATGGCCGATCAGTGGCCGGCGGTCAATCGCTGGTTCGCTCGTTGCCTCGTGAACGGTCCGATGAAAGCCGATGAAGCGGTCAGCGCTGAGTCGCATCGCTGGCAGCCGAAGATGGTCATTCTTGGTGCGCCATGGGCTGGTATCAAGTTCTCAACCGCAGTGGCAGAGGAACTCGGGTGCCGGCATATCTTTGCTGAGAAAAAGACGCTGAAGGTTGGACTGATGGCGGGCGAGCGTGACGAAGAAGAACTTCGCATGCTTCGCTACGATCTCCATCCGGGCGATCTGGTGTGGATCGGCGAAGAGCTGGTGAACAATCTTTCGACCACCAAGGAGCTCGTTGCCATCATCGAGGAGGCCGGTGCCATCTATATGGGCATCATGTGCGTCATCAATCGCTCATGGCCGGAAGTACGTCAGTTCATGGGTAAGCCCATTTTCAGCGTGCTCCATGTGCCGACACCACAGTATCGTCAGGATGATCAGTTCATCACGGCAGCGCTGGATCGTGGACTACCCATCATCGGTAAGCCCAAGCACGACTGGGAAAAGCTTCGGTCAGCAATGGAACAGCCGTTCATTATCCCGATGGGCCCTCTAGTTGGTCGGCCCGGGGTGACTTTTGCTGATGAAAAACCCATCGACGAAGGGCGGGATGACTATCCTTTGCCGGGATAACTCCCGGCGCCGGATTTTGAAGAGGGCGGGGGAGGTGTAATACATCAACCCTGCTCTTTTTGCTTTTTATACGGGAAAATGTTACTAAGAAGGTAGGAGTTTTGGCTTATTAGAGACTATACAAACTATGGCAACGCTGGTATTCGATATTGAAACTGTTGGGACGGATTTTGACGCACTGGATGAGACAACACAGGATGCTTTGACGCGTTGGATTAAGCGTGAGAGTGAGAGTGCAGAAACATATACTGCTGCTTTGACTGACCTCAAGGATGGTCTGGGCTTCTCGCCGCTCACTGGTGAAATTGTCGCTATTGGAATGTATGACATGGAACGCCAAAAGGGAGCAGTCTATTTCCAAGCCTCACCAGGAAAAGAAGAGCAGAGTTTCGAAGAGCAGAACTGCAAGTTCGAAGTGATGAGTGAAAAAGAAATGCTCATACGTTTCTGGGCTATTGTTGAGAAGTTTGACACTTTCGTGACCTTCAATGGTCGTGGCTTTGATGTGCCATTCCTTATGGTACGCTCAGCTATCCATGGTATCCGTCCGACGAAGAACTTGCTTGCCAATCGTTACCTCAATTACCAGCCTGGGAATGCTCGACATATTGACCTGCTTGATCAGCTGTCTTTCTATGGTGCGTTGAAGCGTAAGGGGAGTCTGCATCTCTGGTGTCACGCTTTTGGGATCGAGAGCCCGAAGAGTCAGGGGGTTGATGGTGATGATGTGAAGAAGCTTTTCGAGACAGGAAAAAGCCATATCATTGCACGCTACAATGCGCGTGACATCATCGCTACCGCCAACCTCTACGACCACTATCGTAAGTATCTTCAGTTTAACTAGAAAAAATGCTATACTCTCACCCATGAGCCCAGATATCAAAGTGAGTCTACAAGAATTCAAAGAGCGCCTTGAATCAGAAATCGAGGCGTTTTTTGCCGAGATGAAAAAGGAAGTTGACCGGAAAGATCCATTCATGCAAGAGGCAGTCGAGAATATGGAGAATATAGTGCTTGGGGGAGGGAAACGTCTTCGAGCTGCCCTCATGTACTACAGTTATCTTGGTGCGGGCGGAACAAACAAAGAAGCTATTCTCAAGGCCTCGGTTAGCGTCGAACTTATTCATGCTTTTCTTCTCGTCCATGATGATATTATCGATCGTGACCATCTTCGTCATGGAGTGAAGACGCTCCATAGCCGCTACAGCGAGAAGGCGAAGCAGTTTTTTCCTGAGAAGAATAGCGAGCACTTCGGTAATTCGATAGCTATCATTCTTGGTGATATGCTCTATGCCTTCGGAAATGAAGTCATTTTCCGAGCCAACTTTCCCAAAGAGAGGGTCTTTGCGGCATTGACCTGTCTTCAGCGTATCGTCACCTCTACTGTGACTGGTCAAGCGAGGGATATCTATATCGAATATCAGGGGTATGCTACAGAAGAAGAGATTCTTTCAATGTATGAAAACAAGACAGCACGTTATTCTATCGAAGGGCCACTACATCTAGGAGCTCTCTTGGCAGGCGAGAATGAAGCGCTTCGTGAGCTCTATAGCGAATATGCCATTCCCCTAGGTATTGCGTATCAGATACAAGATGATATTATAGGTATCTTTGGCGATGAGGAAGCTATTGGTAAGCCAGTTGGCTCTGATATCCAGGAGGGGAAGTATACATTATTAGTTGCTAAGGCAATGGAGAAGGGGACAAGAGAGCAAGTTGCTCGACTCAAGGTGCTCCTTTCTGGCCAAAAGCTTATTACCAAGAATGAAGTAGAGGAATTTCAAAATATTCTGCAAGAAACAGGAGCGCTGGAAACAGTGCGTGCCATGGCTAAGGAAGCGACTGAGAAGAGTCTAGCGGTACTCCCGCGCCTCAAGACTTTGATGACTGAAGAGGCTTTTGATTTTCTTGAGAAGTTGACCAAGTATTTATTAGAGAGAGATATCTAACACTATGTCTGTACCACATCACGTTGTCATTATTCCTGACGGTAATCGTCGCTATGCTAAGAATCTTGGGAAAGAACCTTGGTATGGGCATGAAGTTGGTGCCAAAAATACCGAAACTTTGATCAAAAAAGCCCATCAACTTGGTGTAAAAGAGCTTTCTTTTTGGGGATCTTCTTTAGAAAACCTGAAGAAGCGACCGTTCGAAGAAACAAGGGCTCTACTTCGTATCTATGAGACATACTTCCAGGAGCTCCTTGAAAATCAGGATATTCATGAGAACAAGGTGAGGGTGCGCTTCATTGGTCGTTGGGCAGAGCAATTCCCAGAATCACTGAAGAAGATTCTCATGAAGATAGAAAAGGAGACGCTTGAGTATGACCAGTATGGACTGAATTTTTTCTTAGCATACAGCGGTGATGATGATATGCTCCAGGCAGTGAAAACCTTGAGTGAATCACAAAGTCCTGTAACAAGAGACTCTCTCAAGGCCGCTCTCATGACCCGCGAACTTCCTTCGGTGGACTACCTTATCCGTACTGGGGGGGAGCCACATCTGTCAGCGGGTTTCATGATGTGGGATGTGGCTAATAGTGAGCTATTTTTCTCGGAGGCTCTCTACCCAGCTTTTGATGAAAAAGCCTTTGAGGAAGCGATTTTGGAGTATGAGAACCGAGGTCGGCGCCATGGGAAGTAAGAAAAAGCCATAATTTCCAAAAATCCCTTGACAAAGCTTCTAGAACTGCTACAATGTTTAGTACATTTGAAAACCAGAGCATAAGGGTAAGAAGGTTCAGATATTCTGTATACACGATTGAGGTCTGACAGAGCTTGGGAAAATAACCTACCACCTCTTTTTTTGCGTTTAAAACGCTATTTCTTAACTTTATTGTTCTACTCCAAAAGCACGCTATGGCAAAAAAAGACATGATTCGCTTTGAGGGAGAGGTGTTAGAATCTCTTCCAAGCACGACCTTTCGAGTGAAACTTGATAATGGTCACGAAGTGTTGGCGCATATCTCAGGAAAAATGAGAGTGCACTATATCAGACTTTTGCCGGGAGATCGCGTCATCCTTGAGATGAGTCCATATGACCTCTCTAAGGGGAGAATTGTGCAGCGTTTAAAATAATAGTTTTTGTGAATGTATGAAGGTTCGTGCCTCAGTCAAAAAAATCTGTGCTCAGTGCAAAGTAATCCGCCGTCATGGAAAAGTGATGGTGATTTGTCCGACCAGTCCAAAGCATAAACAACGTCAAGGCTAAATATTCCTATGGTTAGAATTGCAGGTGTCAACATCCCAGATAACAAGCGTGTAGAGATAGCTCTGACGTACATTTACGGTATTGGTCTGACGACCAGTCAGAAGATTTTGAAAGACCTCAACGTCAGTCCAGATACTCGTACCAAAGACCTAACAACTGAGGAAGCCAATAAGCTTCGTGACACTATCGAGAAGAAGTTCCGTGTCGAAGGAGAGCTCCGTCACTTAGTGAAGCAGAACATCAAGCGTCTCAAAGAAATTGGTTCTTACCGAGGGAGCCGTCACCAGAAGGGTCTTCCAGCGAGAGGTCAGCGTAGCAAGACCAATACTCGAACTGTACGAGGCAACACTAGAAAGACCATGGGTAGCGGACGTAAGAAGGCAGATAGCAAGACATAATATATTCTATGACTGAAGAACTAAAGACAACCGAAGAAGAAGTTGTAGCCACTGAGGCGCCTGTAGAAGAGGCTCCAAAGAAGCGTAAGAAACTGAAACGTCAGGTGACCAAGGGTCGCGCGACTATTCAGTGCACCTACAACAATACCATCATCTCTATCTCAGATATGAGTGGAGGAGTATTGGGATGGTCTAGTTCTGGTCATATGGGTTTCAAAGGAGCAAAGAAGTCTACTCCATACGCAGCTACTCAGGTAGTGCAGGATGTAACTGAAAAAGTGAAGAAGTACGGCGTAGAAGAGCTCGAAGTCTTTGTCAAAGGAGTAGGGAGTGGCCGCGAAGCTTCTATCCGTTCTTTGGCTAACAACGGTTTCGTCATTGTCGGTATCAAAGACACGACACCAGTACCGCACAACGGTTGTCGCCCACGTCGCCCACGTCGTATTTAATAGAGAAAGAGAACTATGGCTAAAAATCTTGATTCAAAATGTAAGCTCTGTCGTCGCGCAGGTGAGAAGCTCTTCCTCAAAGGAGACCGTTGTTTTGGTACAAAATGTGCCATGACTCGTCGTCCATACGCTCCTGGTGTACACGGACAGAACGCTCGTCGTAGCTCAAGTGAATTCGGTCGCCAGTTGGCTATGAAGCAGAAGATCAAGCGCATCTACGGTGTTCTTGAGCGTCAGTTCCGTAATCACTTTGAAGAGGCAGCCGCTCTTTCTGGTATTACTGGAGACCACCTTCTTTCACGTCTCGAGCGTCGTCTCGATAACGTTGTTTACCGCCTTGGTTTTGCTGCTTCTCGAGCTCAAGCTCGTCAGTTGGTAGGACACAAGATGTTTGAAGTCAACGGTAAGCGTCAAAACATTCCATCAGCTGAGATTAAGGTGGGGGATGTCATCAAGATCAAAGTGAGCAAGCAGCAGAAGAACTACTGGAAGAATCTCCAAGAAGTCCTTGCCAACAAACAGGATGTCCCACACTGGCTTCATCTGGATGTTGCAGAAGGAGTTGGAAAAGTGATTGCTATGCCTGTACGAGAGGATGTCGGTGTCAGTGTAGACCCTCAGATGGTAGTCGAATATTATTCTAAGTAAGTTAAATTATTTCATTAAACTGTTTCCGGTACGCGACCAATGAACCAAAGGTCCGGTGGTGTATCCGAAACCATAAATGTTATGTTGGCGATTACATCACCACAAGAGACAAAGTACACAGAGCTTGCCCCTAACCATGGTAAGTTCGAGATCCCAGCCTGCTACCCTGGTTATGGTACTACCCTTGGTAATGCCCTTCGTCGAGTACTCCTTTCTTCACTCGAAGGAGCAGCAGCACATTCTATCAAGATTAACGGAGTATCTCACGAGTTTTCTACCATACCTGGTGTGATGGAAGATGTCGTGCAGATTATCCTCAACCTCAAGCAAGTACGATTCCGTCTTTTTGGCGATGAGCCGGTCAAGGTTTCTATCAAGTCTAAAGGAGAGGGCGTTATTACTGCTGGTGACATCAAGACTACCTCTAATGTAGAAGTGGTAAATACCGATCAGGTTATTGCTACTATCACAGACAAGAAGACTGAATTTGAAATGGAGATCGAAATCGATAAGGGTATCGGTTACCTTCCTGCAGAACAGCGTGATCGTGAAGAGCGCGAAATCGGTATGATCGCTATTGATGCTATATACACTCCTGTAAAGCGTGTGAACTACGAAGTGGAAAACATGCGTGTCGGTAAGCGTACAGACTTCGATAAGATTACGCTTGAAGTATTGACTGATGGTAGCATCACTCCAGAGCAGGCTTTTCAGAAAAGTGTAGCTATTCTCGTCGATCAGTTCCAGTCACTCGTCAATCCAGAAGTAGTCGTAGCTCCTGAAGCTCCCAAGAAAGCGAAGAAGAAAAAAGAAGTAACTGAAGAATAATTGTAAGGTAAGTACTCCCGAACTATGAAGCACAAAAAGACAGGACGCGTCTTCGGTCGCGTAAGAAACCAAAGAAATGCCCTCATCAAAACTCTTCTCGGGAGTCTGATTATGCATGAGCGTATCAATACGACTGAAGCCAAGGCTAAGGAGCTCAAGAACTTC